>JAJZKS010000224.1 GCA_021850835.1 Thermoplasmata archaeon | reverse complement strand
ATAGTACTTCCAGTAGTGCATCCCGGATAAATGCGAATAAATTCTGGAAGAACAGGTTCCGAACCTTTCCTCCCCTTCTAGATAATAGGATGGGCCTTCCATGGTATTTCCCCCTTTTCTGCAGTCAATGTTAGAAAGCCCTGCTGGCTTCAAATACCCTGTGCTTAGTTGGCGGGTTCACCTTTCCAATGAGATCCTTCAAGGAATTTGCGTCCGGTGCTTCCCAATTGCAAATAGCCCTGTTCTCCCCGTTGAGCACCACCACAGACTTTAGATTAAAGCCCTTTGGCAAAGAGCCACCTTTCTGCATCCCTATAATGTCCCCCACGACCTTCATCACACTATCGGCATTCTTGCTCTTCCATTCATGTTCCACTATCAGTTCTGTCATAGTTGTCAACCTGTTATTTTCAGAAAAGTGATATATTTGATACCGGTCTAGAACGGTACTATGGAAGAAGTAGAACTTATCCTTAAGAACTCAACGCCTTTCTGCGATCTGTCCGCCGAATTTCCAGAGATCACCATGTTCAGGTGGTGCAGCTCAGTGGTGGATTATGTCGAGATTTACGGGGAAAACGATGTTGTGAGAAATGCCACTGAAAAGCTCATGCTCATTACAGAGAGCATCGACAGCGAAGTTGTAACTTCAGGCATGATTGAGAAACATGTATCCGCAGGGATCTCTTGCAGATGCACCACCGCAAATTCAAGCATAAGGCTGGCAGAATCCATGAATCTGCTCTGGGAGGCACCAGCTGTATACGCCAATGGCGAGGAGAAGTTGCGGTTAATCTCCTTTTCAGGAAATGATCTGGAGGCATTCTATCAGGAAGCATCCAGGCAGGGACAAGTCGTGATCGGGAGAAAGAGGAAAATCGAGCCTGATTCCCTGAGGGATGTATACAGCATTTCCCTGAAAGACCTGTTTGGGGAACTCTCGCCAAAACAGGCCCTATACCTCAGGGAGGCAGTGGGCATGGGGATGTTTTCCTCACCAAGGGGATCAACGGTGGAAGAGCTTGCAATGGTACATGGGCTGTCCAAGTCAACCATGCAGGAGCACATCGACAAAGCAAGGAACAAGCTGATAAAGGCAATGGAGCCTTACCTCACCCTGTATATCCATTCAAGGTTGAAACCCTGACAATTTAGAATGCCGGGGACAGCTGGCAGGGAGCGAAAAATCTGATCCTGATGCACTAATTGGCTGATGGTTTGGCTAATGGCACCATGTTAATGGAAAAATACTGGGGTTTTGCAATGAATTTAATGGCAAGGGTTGCGATGGCTACTTCTTCTCCAGCACAGCCTTTGCCTGTCCCATGGCTTCCTTCCACATGGATGAGGCCATGCCCTTTCCCAGGGAACCGAGGACACCAAGCTCCATCGATGCTTTCATGCTTATCTCAGTCCTGCCGTCCTTCTCGTTGAATTCCATGGCAATCTTGCTGCCTTTTCCGTCACCTTCAACTGTATCCGTAACCAGCTTGCTTCCGGCACTGTCTATGGACATGTTGTTGACAGACTCGATTTTCTTGAGCATGACCTTGCTTTCAAGCTTGTACTTTATTGCGCTGTCGCTTTTCTCAATGACTTCCACCTTTCTTGCCATCTTCGGGTGGTACTTGGGCATGTCCTCTACTTTCATGAAATAGGCCATGACCTGCTCCTTTGGCGCATCTATGGTTTCGGAAAGATCAAATTCCACTGCCATATATTTACAACAAAAACTGGTTGATAAATTTGGCTGATCCTGGGAGAAATGTGCCGGAATACCCTATTTCTAGTAGCCTGCCTCCGGAACGGGCCACATTTATGGAAAATCTTTGAGATTAAGAATCTTCAATGAGATAGCCTGGCAAATCTATCTTTCCCCGGTCCACGGGAGATGTTTCAGGAATGCCTTTCACGGTTGTTACCGGAACAACGCCAGACCAGAATGGAAGCTTTAGGTCCTCAGGGTTGTCAATTGGCGGACCTGATCGGATTTTTGCAGAAAATTTTGTAATAGGCAATTTCAGGAAACCCGTTGCCTTGAGTTCCCCCTCTGATGGATGCCTGCAGTCAGACCACCTGCCACTGGCTATCTTTTCTGTGAGTTTTTTTGCAACTGCCAGCCTCTCTCTGTCGTCTGTCACTGGAGACATCTTTCCAAAAACAATAGCGGATCTGTAGTTCATTGAAGAATTATAGGCGCTCTTGGCAAGGACCAGGCCATCAAGCAAGGTTGCAGTTGCGCAGGCTTCAATGCCGGATGACAGCACCTTATAGATCCTGCTCTTTATGGAGGTATGGAGATACAGATCAGAACCTATTCTCACAGGAATCATTGGCATATTGTATGGCTGGTTGTCCATTGAGAAAGCCACATGGCATATGAGTGCCTCGTCCAGTATACCATTGAGCGTTTCACTGTCATATCTGCCCCTCTCCTGGTGCCTTTTTACGACGGTGTCTATCCCCATTTTGCGCTTATATTCCTATCTCATACTTGGAACTGTTTTATTCAAATCATTATATTGTTTCAGATCCAACTTAGACGGGCAAGTACTGGCTTAAATCCCCCATCAGCTGGAGGGCCTCAGTGCTGACTCGAATATCTCAAGGCCCTTATTGTTTAGAACTTCAGGTATATTCAGTGCCCCCATATACCTGAAAACGTTGGAGTAGTGGCCGCAGGTATGCATCATGAGGCCATTCTTCAGGAAACTGTGCTTTAGTTCCGTAACCTTTGATGAATCCATGGGCTTTCCCCTGTCCTCCAACTCAATTCCCACCATGAAGCCTTTTCCCCGGACATCCCTGATGTGATCAGACCCAATGTCTGAGAACGATTTCCTTAGCTTTTCGCCGAGGGCATTAACCCTGTCCAGGTACTCAGGTATCTTCTTCAGAAGCTGTGCCCCTGCAGCCATGGCAAGGGGATTGGCTCTGAATGTTCCCATGTGGAATGGCGTCGGCAGCTTCTCGTCATAATCTCCCCTGTAGTATATTGCAGAAATCGGAATGCCGCCTCCAACGGATTTGCTGGAGCATACAATGTCAGGCTTTATGTTATCCCACTGGAACGCCCACATTTTTCCGGTCCTTCCCATGCCCGTCTGAACCTCGTCCACTATCATGGTGAGATCATGCTCATCGCAGAATTTTCTCACATTTTTAAGGAATCCCTTGGGTGGAACGATGTATCCCCCCTCTCCCTGGATGGGTTCCACGATCACTGAGTCTGGCCTGTCGTACCCCGCTTCCGGGTCATTCATAATTCTTTCAAGATGGTCAAAGATGACGTTCTCGTTGAGGTCCTGCCATACGGTGTAGGGATAAGGAACCCTGATTGTTTCAAATCCGGTTCCGTAAAAACTTTTCTTGTACTTTGTGCCTGATGTTGACGATATAATTGCACCGGAAACGCCGTGGTATGCCCCCTCAAATGCGATTGTGGGCGCTTTTCTCTTCCTGATGGTGTGTGCAAGATTTATTGCTGTCTCGCAGGCGTCGGAGCCGCTGATTCCAAACACAGTCTTGTAGTCCTGCTCAGGCTCTTGCCGATCT
>JAJZKS010000223.1 GCA_021850835.1 Thermoplasmata archaeon | reverse complement strand
GTCAATCTTCTCAAGGGTGCCAAGAAACCTCTTGTCATTTGCAGGTATGAAGTTGACAAGCGGCATCCTGAGAAGGGATGCATCAGTTTCCTTTGCACCATAATACTGGACAAATGAATTGAGTTCCTCGTCGTACCCATTCTTCATGACATCTTCCTTTATTGTATCCGCGGCTGCTTTCCATTTCCTGTATGGCCCTGAAAAACCCTGCGTCTTCCCGAGGTCTATGGCATTGTTGAATGCAGACCAGGAAACTATCTTTGAGTAAACGTAATGTCTTGGCTCTGTCCTGAATTCCCAAATGCTGGAATCCGGCATTTTCCATAACTCAGAAAGGGTGTCAAGAGTCTCCCCGACAAAATTCCAGAGGTAGGAGTTGATTATGCCCCCCGCATTGCTCAGGGAATGGATTGCATTGACAATTGATCCATACTGGTCCACCTGGAGTTGTGTGGAAGCTTTGTTTCCGATTCTTACCGGCCTGGACTGCATATATCCGTCATAATCCAGTTCCAGTTCATCAAGGTCATCCTTCTGGTTGATTGAATAGATGGTCCTTACCTTATTCTCCCTTTCGATGATATCCATCATATCGTACAGGAACTTGGTGGCTTCACGCTTGTACCCGATCATGGAAAGTGCCTCGATAACATAGGCGGTATCCCTGATCCAAGTGAACCTGTAGTCCCAGTTTCTCTCGCCGCCAATGCATTCCGGCAAGCCTGCAGTAGGGGCAGCAACCATCAGGCCTGTTGGCTCGTAGAACAGGCCCTTCAGGACCAGGGCTGACCTGATTACATCATTGTTGTACAAACCTTTGTACGTGCCAGTGTTGCTCCACTTCTGCCAGTATTCAGTGGTCTCTTCAAGGCGCTCGTATGACTTGTAGTCTGTTATGGCATCAAGATGAGAAATCCCCTGGAGGGCAACCAGCCACCTGGAGGACCGCTTTGGCAGGGTTGAACTGCCTTGGACCAGGTGGTCTTCAGCCTTCAGCGGAATCTCGCTGACTATGCCAACATTTGTAGTCGGGGACTGGAAGATAAAGCCGTTTTTCCTAATTGCAAGATCTACGTGATCCTTGCCATAGTTCAATGTTGCCTTGAAAGCAACCTCGACCGGCACCTCCTCAGACCTGGTTTCCACCAGCCTGTGTATTTCCGGGAAACTTATTGTGGGGTAATCTGAAATGGGAATGAAGTCCGTGAGCCTGAGGAAAACCATCCCTTCCTTCATGAACTCTGTGATGAGGACGTTGGTTAGTTCCTTGTAATACTGAATTACCTCAACTCCGTCCGTGTCCCTTGGCCTTATGGAGAAATACCCTCCTTTCCTTGAATCCAGAATAGAGTCAAAAACTGGGGCGAGTTAAAATTGGGAAGGCAGGCCCAGTCTATTGTGCCATTGAGCCCAACAAGAGCGGCTGTTCTGTTATTTACTATCATTCCGTGGTTTTTAATTTTCAGGTATCCGTTCTTGGCCAGATCATTTAATTTTTTAGAACCTTGAAATGTCATTAATAGGCGGGTTTTAGGATCAGTATGACTTATTAAAATGTTGGCACTTTTGCCCATTCCTTATTGCCCCGGATTGCCTCTCGGCATGCCTTAAATTAAAGGGCCCCTATGCCATTCTATTTCATGTTATGCGAAATTTAGAACGACTTTAGATTTTAATCCCGATGTTATTACAATGGGTATCTGGTCATGAGCAAGTTACTGGTCATATTTATTGGCAGGTCTTCAATAATTTAGGGATAATTATTTATTAGATAGTCGCTATTTATTACCGGGGAAAAACAAATGGGAAGCAATGCTGAGAGGAATACGCTCACAATAAATTCCTGCGACGTGCCGATTGTTGTGGGAGACAACGTGGTAGAGCGCCTTGTGGAAACCTCTCAGAAATATGACAGGGTTGTCCTGATAGCCGGCAGCGAATGCTTTGAGAAATTCGGCGAACATGTGCCGGATCTTACAGGAATAAGAGGAGAATTCACAAAAATAACCCTCAATTTTGATGAGAACCTGAAGAACATCAGGAACTACCAGAAGATTATCAGGGTGATGATTGAGAGGAACATCAATTCAGATTCGCTTCTCATTGGCCTTGGAGGGCCCAGACTTTGTGATATATCAGGATTTATTGCCGCCACATACAGGGGTGGCATAGACTACATACCTGTTCCTACGTTGCCCCTTGCACAGGTTTCAAATGCTGTCTCAGGAATGAATGGCATTAATTTCTCCAACTTTGAGGATGCTATGGCAACCCGATATTCTCCCAGGGAGATTGACATTGATACCTATTTTACCAGGAACTCTGAAAATGAACAGTTCAGGGATGGCCTTTCTGAAATCCTCAGGTACGGGCTCCTGGGAGACCACTCCCTCCTTACAATGCTCCATTCACATGAAGACCTGAAGGAGCTCAAAGCCAGCGATAACCTCATCCGGCTGCTTTCAAGAACAGCCCAGACTAGAGTTGAACTTTCAGAAAATACTGACCTTCTGCGCAGAAAGTCTCTCAATTTCGGCAAGATAATCGGCGATACAATAATCCATGTAACCAAAGGCAGGGCGAAATATCATGAAGCAATAACTTCAGGGATGCTGGTTGAACTTTTCCTGGCAGAAAGATCCGGGTTATCCGGAAGGGAAGCGAGGGAAAAGATCCTCTCCGTAATGGACAATTATGGAATAAAGAAGTCGAATATACGTGAAATTGGCATCGATAACATTGTTAAGGCCCTCAATGAAAGATATAACATCGACAACCACAATCTCAGCTTTGTGGTGCCTGAGGAGCTTGGTAAGCCTGCAGCCTTTGAGATGAGCAGCGACAGGATCATCAGTGCCCTGAGAGCCTTCACAGAGCAGTATGAGTTCAATCCAGTGGTCTGATGATATAAGCCGGATAGAAAGCGTCAAATAAACTCAAACAATGAGCACGGCATGCTTCTCTTCGACGACTACTGGAAGAAAATTATTGAGAGCATCCAAACGGCATACCCCGAAGTAACTGAAGGAGACATAGCCCTTGACAGAAGTGGCCGTTGTGACCTCACCTTCAGGGCTTTCCAAGTAATGAAGAAGAGAGGGCTTTCCTCGGAAGCAGTTTATTCAAAGGTTACAGAGATTCTTGGAGCTTCAGATTTCATAGAGAAAATCGAATCGGTTGGAGGGTACGTAAATTTCACATTGATGCCTTCAAAGCTGATGGAAGCTATCTGGAAGGAAATGGAGGGAACCAACCAGTATCCCGACACATTTCAGGATCCAGAGAGGGTGTCAGTTGAACATACGAGCACAAACCCAACCGGGCCAATACATATTGGAAGGATCAGGAATTCCATCATCGGAGATTCACTTGCAAGGCTCCTTGCCAGATACGGCTACAGGGTCACTACACAGTACTTCATTAATGATTCAGGAAGGCAGGTTGCATCTCTTTACGCGGGCTACAGGAAATTCGTGAAATCCGAAAACCCCTCCGCCTATGACCTTCTGGAAGGCTATAAGCAAGCCACTGTAGAATTGGAAGCTGACACAACTGCACCGAGC
>JAJZKS010000222.1 GCA_021850835.1 Thermoplasmata archaeon | reverse complement strand
ATCAAAGTGGGATATTGAAAATATTAAGTCAATCATATCCTCAAAATACATGGGATATGAGATAAAGGAGTCTGAAAACTTCCTGGTAAGCTTCAGGGACATCCCAATAGGAATGTTCGGCGGTGCTATGACCCATGACGATTTCAAGAACCTTCTCAACCTGGGCACAATAGATGAAGTCGTAAACAGACTGTCCAATTATGGATATGGCCAGGAGCTGCTGCAGTACATGGACAGATACAGGAAGAGCGGGGATATTGCAATTCTTCTTGCAGCACTTGACGGCCAGTACTACTCCAGGCTGCATGCCTCATTGAAGTTCTACCATGGCGACGAAGGCCCTCTGAGGAGATTCATCAGTGAGGAAATCGATGTCAGGAACATAATGGTCATTCTCAAGGGTGTGGACATGTCTGTGGAATATGAGAGGCTCAAGGAAGCGCTCATTCCGCTGGGGAACATATCCCTTGCAGCACTCCAGGAAATTTATTCATCCGGTATACTTGAGCAGTCGGTCGAGAAACTGAAGGCATATTACCCCGGCCTCGAGGAGGCAATGAAGGTATTCTACCAGAACAGGCGGCTGGAAGTCTTTGAAGGTTTAATGAGGGCAGAACTTTACAGGAAGTACATGTCCATATTTTCACCGCAGTCGCTTTCTGTCGGTTCCACATTCAATTTCATTATGCGTTCCGAGAGGGAAAGGGAGCGCCTGAGGTCAATTGTGTTCGGGAAATTCTACGGGCTTTCCCCTGAAAGTGTGAGGGCAATGGCCTCGCTTTAGGTGTCATACATGGCTGCAGTCAGTGAAAAAGTTGGAAGCATTGCGATCATAGCAGAAAGAGAGCTTGTGCTGGGATTCAGGCTCATAGGGGTGGAGCATTCACACATCGCGGAGAAGGATGAAGGCGTGAAGAAGCTCTATGAACTTCTTGCAGAAAAAAAATACTCCCTCATCATGGTTTCAGAGAGCATCAAGCCATACATGGACAGCAAGACCCTAAGATTCATTGAAACATCAACAGATCCTGTCGTGGTCTTCATACCGCTGCCTGGCGGAGAGGACCTGGAATCAGTCAATGCACTTGCAAAGAGGGTGCTTGGCGTGGATATTGGTGGCCAGAGCGCGTCAAACTCAGGAAAGGAAGCAAAAGTGGGGATGGCCTGATCATGCAAACGAGTCATTCAGGCATCGAAGTTAAAATATTCAAGATAAAAGTAGATGAGGAATCAGCTACATTCATTCAGGCAATTGAGAAAATTGGAAATCAGTTAAGTTTAGGGGTTTAAAGATGGGAATAATAGTTAGGATATCTGGGCCAGTAGTAATAGCAGAAGACGTTGAAAACGCCAAGATGTTTGACGTGGTAAGGGTCGGGGAACTGGGTCTAGTAGGGGAAATAATCAGGATCATTGGCAACAGGTCAACCATCCAGGTTTATGAAGATACAAGCGGCATCAGGCCTGGCGAAAAGGTGGAGAACACCAGCAGGCCACTATCAGTTGATCTAGGGCCGGGTTTGCTCACCTCCATCTATGATGGAATACAGAGGCCTCTAGATGTGATCCGGGCTAAAACGGGTGATTTCATACAGAGAGGATTTACCGCTTCTCCACTTAACGAGGAAAAGGCTTGGGACTTCAAGCCCAAGGCCAAGAAGGGCGATGAGGTCGTACCAGGGCAGATTATAGGAACAGTTCCTGAGACTGGAATCATCGAGCACAGGGTGATGGTGCCCTATGGCGTATCCGGAAAGGTCTCTGAAATCAAAGAAGGGAAATTCAAAGTCTCTGATGTCATAGCAACCATCGATACCGGCTCCTCAAAGGTTGAAGTTAAACTAAAGCAGGAATGGCCGGTGAGAATTCCAAGGAAGGTCCAGAGAAAGCTTCCTCCAGAACTACCTCTTATCACAGGGCAGAGAGTCATAGACACATTCTTCCCCGTGGCGAAAGGTGGAACAGTTGCGGTTCCGGGGCCATTCGGGTCCGGGAAATGTGTAACTGGGGAAACCCCAGTGCTTCTCGGGGACGGAACAATCAGAGAAATCAGGGAGATATATGAGGAAGGCTTGAAAACCGGACTCCGCATGGTACTGAAAAACGAAGAATACGTCGCACTACAAAAGCCCATTGAACTCTTTTCTTTCCACGAGGGCAAAATCCAGAAAAGTCTCTCATCCACGCTTTACAGGGGCAAATCAGACTCCATCATCAATGTAAGGACGAGAACCGGCAGGAAAGTGAGAATAACTCCTGTGCACAAGCTGTTCAAATTATCAGATACTGGCGAGATAGTGGAAACTGAGGCCAGGGCACTTTCGGTAGGCGACTATATAGTCTCTGCCAAGGCAACTGAAGTGAATTCAAAGAACCAGCCAATAGACATATACAAGCTGGGCGAAGCAAGAGTCCTTGATGAAGATATCAGGGAGGAAGTTGCAGGATTGCTCAAACTTTCATATCTTAAGGGCATAGACATTCCCATTCCATCATCTGCAAAGCATAGCCTTTCAAGATCGGAAAAAAGGCTTACCCCCCGCCTTAAATTGGTAAAGGAAATCTATTCCAGCATGGGTAGAGCCCTGCCCCGGCCGAAACTTCTGGTTGGGGACCGCAGCAGCAATCCGGTGCAGATTCCGGAAACTGTCAGCGAAGAACTGGCGGAATTCCTTGGCTATTACATTTCCGAAGGATACATACGCGGAAATGGCACAGTGGTCTTTACCAACAGCGACGAGGTGTTGCTTGAGAGATTCACCACACTGGCAAAGGAGCTGTTCTCAATCAATGGCATCAGGGAAATTAAGGAAGGGAAGGTGCCCAACGTTCTGCTTCATAGCAGAGTCCTTGTTCAATTCCTGGAATCCATTGATGCTGGAAAAGATGCCTCTACTAAGAAGATTCCAGACATCATTATGAGGTCAAGCAATTCTACAGTTTCCTCATTGCTCACAGCTTATTATATCGGAGACGGATCTTTCTCCAAGAACAGCGTGGAGTTCTCCACAGCGAGCAAATGGCTGGCAATCCAGATTTCCTATCTTCTGACTAGATTTGGAATACTGAACACAAAAAGCGTGAAAAGGGTCAACGGAAAGGATTACCAGAGGATTTACGTCAGGGGAAAACTGAACATAGGAAAGCTCCATGATGTACTGCTTCCGGGTCACGGCAAAATAGAAAAGATGAATCCATACGCCAATTCAAAAGGAACAATATACAACTCCATTGATATAGTCCCAATTTCGGCCGAATATATTGGATCACATTACAGAAAACACACCAGTTATTCAGAATTGCTGGGCAAGGGAATTGAAATCTTCAACTCCACAGGTAACAGCGAACACATGGGTGTTGAAACAATCAGGAAATTCTCAAATGTTATCGGGGGCTCTTTGAATGAAAAGGCTCTGGAGGAGCCAATCGTTCAACTTTCTGATGCCCTTGACTACATATATTTTGACAGGATAGTTTCCCTGGAAGAAGAGATCGGGCCTTTCGACGTCTATGATGTTACGGTTCCGGACTCCAGCATGAATTTTGTAGGCGGAAATGGTGGAAT
>JAJZKS010000221.1 GCA_021850835.1 Thermoplasmata archaeon | reverse complement strand
TCATATCCCAGTTCGGGCATATCACTCTGCGAACCAAGAATGTCCTGCAGCTTATCCAGAACCTCCACAAATCGCTCCTGCGTAGTCCTGAGCTGCCCGGTTTTTATTCTCTCCGTACCTCTTTCCATAAGGCTGCTGTAAATTACCTGATTTACCTTCCCGGAAATCTGCCTGTGAGAGGGCGTCCTGAACCCAGTGGCCATGAAGTAAGCTCCAACGGCTATCACCACCCCTCCTAGATAATCCAGCACGAAGAAGAAGAAATAGAAACCGAGGATGACTATAAGTATTCCCATTATGGTCCTAGTGTTGTTCAATAAGTTTGAAATGCAATTCTGACTAAAATCTTTACCGATTCCTGTGGACTACTAATTGCAAATTGCTCATGAATACAGTATTAGACTGGTTTTCTTCAATTCTGGAAGGATGTGATGCTAGCCAGGTGTATTATATAGGGTCAGCAATATGTGCAACTCTCTGAAAAACATTATTAAATGCTTCAAACTATGACTTTATGCAGAATGAAAGACCAACATGGGACCAGTATTTCATGAGGATGGCTTTCCTTGCTGCTTCCAGATCAAACTGCACAAGGAGGAAAGTGGGAGCCGTTATTGTAAAGGACAAAAATGTCCTGGCCACTGGATATAACGGTCCTCCTTCAGGAACAGTTCATTGTGACGTGGTTGGCTGCATTAGAGATGAACTCAATGTCCCTTCCGGGGAGAGGCATGAACTCTGCCGGGGTCTTCATGCCGAACAGAATGCCATAATCCAGGCAGCGGTTCATGGAGTCAGCATCAAGGATGCAGTTATCTATGTGACAACTCACCCATGTGTTGTTTGCTCCAAGATGCTCATGAACGCACAGATAAGGGAAATCATTTACGCACAGGGTTATCCGGACGAACTTTCGGAACTCATGCTTCTTGAAAGTGATATTAAAAAGAGGTGCTTTGAACTTCCGGAAGGAGAGGTCAAGGCAATGCTCGGCGACTTCTATGCAACTACTCCCGGTAGCGATTAAAGAGAGATTCAGGAATCAGGGCTTCCTTTTTTTCACGAATCCAGAAATGGCATTTTGCATGCCTGTGCACAGTAAAATTCTTCAGGAATTTTTCAGCCCTGTGATAATTCTTATATTATAGTTGTGTATGGGGCTTTCGTGATTCACATTGCCATTGCAACTGAGCTTGCTAATTTCGTAATAGGGCTCATACAGGCCTTGGGATACCCTGGCATCTTTGTTTTGATGCTCCTTGAGGGTCTTCTTCTTCCCATACCATCTGAGGTTGTTATGGCATTCGGCGGTTATCTAGCCTTTTCAGGTGGTCTTCTTGGAGTCGCGGGCTTGCCAGCATTTATTATCCTGCTCGTTGTTGGTAGTCTGGGAAATCTTACTGGAGCTTATCTTGCCTATATGCTTGGGGATTATGGTGGAATTCCTTTAATACTGAGATATGGCAGATATGTTATGCTGGACGAATCTTCCATACGGAGAACACACGAGTGGTTTCTCAGGTATGGTCCACTCTCTGTCTTTTTCACGCGGCTTGTCCCCATATTCCGTACGTTCATATCCATACCAGCTGGAATTGCCAGAATGAACAGGGCATCATTCCTTCTGTTGACACTTGCCGGTGCCCTCATCTGGGACAGCTTCCTGATATATTTTGGATATATTCTGGGCCCACACTGGGGTAGCATTCTTTCATACTTCGATGAGTACCAGTATGTGGCTATTGCAATCCTTATAGGAATTATACTGTGGTGGTTTTTTTCAAAACTAAGCAAGAGGAGACAGCAGAGAACCGTTTCTTGAAGCCAGGTGTATGATACCTGCACTTCACAAATCATTATATCAAAATTTCACTGTGATTTTGCGGTGACAGGTTCTTACGGTGTTTCACCTACTTGTTTTTCTCTGTAATGACACATGATCGGATCATTATGATCTGAATTTTGGAAATTTTTGGGAATGGTTTCGTGCCAGCGAGAATTAATCTCGGGCCAGTACAAATTTCTTACCCTCCGCCACGGATTAGCTCGGTGAATATGCTGTTTCATTGAAGTGATACGGTTTTTTCAGCACCGATAAGAACTGAATTTCTTGCGATTAACAGCTTGAACATATAAATTTCAACCAGTAATAGCTAAAATAGTATTGAACAGTAAAAAAGAGAGATGTCGCTTATGGAAGCGGTATCCTTGCAACGAGAACTGCAAGAATTGTTCCATAAACGACGGTAACGATGTAGAGGGCTACCATTGCGTAATTTACATAGGCCTTGCCCCTTTCACCAATATTCAAATCCTTGATTATCCCGCCCAGGCCATTCACTGCGTGATAACTTATGACCCATACGAATACTATGAAGAACGCAAGCCACCAGACGTTATGCATATTCTCTATAACTGAGGTAAAGAACTGTATGGGATGTCCAAAGTCTATGTGCGCAACATAGAGGTGTACGCCAAGGAAGAATATGAGGAAGAGGCCTGACGCAGCCTGAAACATTCTCCCAATGGAACCTGTGGAACTCCTTATTTCTCTCCCGCTGTTCATCTCAACTTCTGCCATATCAGCTCGCCCCCAGGAACATGTAGGCATAATACAGGAAAATGCCCAGAAGCACCATTGATATAACCTCGAATACGTAGAACATTGCCTTGTTATTTTCCAGTCCTATACCAAGCTCATTCAATGCAAGTCTTGTCCCGTTGGCGCCATGATAGAATATGACCAAGGCAAGAAGAACATCCAGCACAAGGAAAGAATCAAATGGGCCGTAGGTGACAGACGTTACCAGACTGTTGTAGGTAGCCTTTCCCACGAGTAGATGTGAAAGTACGAACAGGTGAAGATAAAGGTAGAATACAATCACCAGTCCGCTGAACCTGTGCATGGCGAACGCAAAGTATCCTATTCCCTTTCTGTAGAATTTCATCCAGCCCATGGGGCCTTCCCGCAGATTTTTCACGTTTTCCTCAACCATTTCAATGCCTCCTGAATAAACTCTGGAACTCATACTTGACCATGCTTCCCCTCAGCTTCTGTATTGCAAATGAAGGGTCCACTCCCTTGGGGCATGCTTCTGTACATTCACCAGCAAAATGGCACCTTGATGTCCCCTCAGGCCCACTGGCTACTTCGAGCCTGTATTTCGCCCCCTGGTCCCTGCTGTCTGCCACGTATCTCCAGATTGCAGTCAGCGGTGCGGGACCAAGATAACCTGGATCGGAACCTTCAATTGGACATGCCGCCATGCAGATACCGCATTTGATGCACATGGAGTAATCAATGAATTCGTCAAATTGTGCCGGCGTCTGCAGTATTTCAGATTCGTATTTTCCATTATCGTCGTCCCGTATAATGTAAGGTTTCACTTCCTTGTATTTGCCGAAAAAGCCATCCATGTCCACAGCCAGGTCTCTGATGACCTTATAGTGCTTCATTGGTGCAATCTTGACCTTATCAGATTTCAGGCTTTCAATGGTCGTGGAACAGGCCATATGGGGCTCGCCGTCTATCTCCATTCCACAGCTTCCGCAAATCTCCATCCTGCACGAATACCTGAATGAGAGACTG
>JAJZKS010000220.1 GCA_021850835.1 Thermoplasmata archaeon | reverse complement strand
CTCCAAGAGATTTTGGTCCGTATGGATCCTTTGAATCCTCAAAAACAACCTTGATTCTCGGAATGTCTACCATATTCGGCAACCTGTACAGAAGAAAGCTCGGGTTCTCTATGGACCCATTGTATTGGGATATCAGGAGCTTTTCCGTGAGGGCCATTCCAATACCCATCACGATGCCTCCCTGGACCTGGCTTTCTGCGGTGAGTCTGTTGACAATTTCACCTGAATCATGGGAGGCAAGATAATCGGTGATCTTCACCTCCCCTGTTTCCAGATCTACTGCTACCTCAACGAAGTGGGCTGCAAACACAAATCGTTCCTCGCCCTGATTCAATTTTGGCTCCTGTCTAACCGATTTGACGATCTCCTTTCTTCCGTCGAATTTAATGATTTCCTGCAGCGAATCAATCTTCCTGGAATCCGTTTTAGCAAGTATTTTCCCATCACCTATTGATAGCTGTTCGACTGGAAGATTATGCTTTTTTGCAGCTATTTCTAGAATTTCAGACCTTAATTGGTTTGCCGCCTCCCTCACTGCGCTACCGGTGTAGTTGGTAGTTCTGCTACCCGACTCTCCTATTGAGAAGGGGCTGGTATCCGTGTCACCCCATAAAATATCAATATCTTCGACTGGAATTCCGAGTGCTTTCGATGCAATCAATGCCATGGTTGTCTTGGCGCCAGTTCCAATGTCCACAACGCCCGTATTGACCTTCACTCTGCCCATTGTATCAAGGCTCACTATAGCCTCCCCGTAACCTATGCCGGAGTGCCAGGATCCGATTGCCATTCCCACACCAGTAACTATGCCGGTTTTCTGTTTAATTTTTACTGGCCTGTGCCAACGGTGTTCCCATCCGAATTCTCTTGCACCGTTAACTATGCACTCCCTGAAACTGCTCGATGTGAATACGCCATGAAGTGGTTTTACTATGTAGTTCTTGAGGTTGACGTCCAGTGGGTTCATGTCCAGTTCGTGCGCCAGTTCATCAACAAGAGTTTCAGCTGCGAATGCCGACTGTGGACCTGGTGGTGCTCTCATATGCCCAGTGGCAGGAGTGTTGGTATAAATAGGTAGAATCTCGGCGCTCCATGCCTTTGTTGAGTAATAGTTCTCGGGACCCTCAATGAAGTTACCCTGTTTCACGTGCCTTGTGTAGGCACCTATATCACATTTTGCCTTGACGCTCACAGCCCTTATTGTTCCATCATTATCAGCTGCAAGTTTCATGTCCTGTTCAGAACTCCATCTTCCATGGACATTGATGAATTCTTCCTCTCTACTGTATTCTACCATTACTGGCTTTCCGGTTCTCCTGGAGCATATTGCAGCAATGAGATCATAGTTCATAGAACTGACCTTGTTTCCGAAGCCACCGCCTTTGTAGTACCCTATGACCCTTACATGATCAGGTGGAAGGCCAAGATCCTTAGCAATTCCGTTCCTGCACCCGTGGACACTCTGGGTTGCGGCAACAACTGTCAGCTTACCCCCGTCCCACCATGCCAGCGATACTGCTGGTTCCAGTGGAGCGTTGTGAACACGTGACGTGGAGTAATGCCTTTCGAGCTTCACTGGAGCATCCCTGAAGTGTTTTTCTACATCTCCATATCCGTACCTGATAGCCTCAAGGGTGTTACCCTCCTCCCAGATCATATCACATTCTGGTTTCAAAGAATCTTCAATGTTGAAGGACCCCTTTAATTCACGGTAACTTACCTTCACAAGTTGTGCAGCCTTGCTTGCAGAAATTCTTGAAGTTGCGGTGACTGCACCTATGCAATCACCTACGAACCTGACATGATCAGTGAAAACTCGTCTCTTTTTTTCCCTTTCACCTGAATTCCATATGGTCTTATCATCCTGGCAGGTCACCATATCTATGAAACCGTGTACTTCAGAAGCTGCAGAGCTGTCAATGCTTTCCACATAACCATGCGGTATGGTACTGGTGACAATCCTGGCATAGAGCATGTCCTTTTCCTTCCAGTCTGCGGTATACTTGGCGATTCCCATGACCCTTTCTCTGGCATCTATTCTAGCTCTGGAAACATAATCCTGTTTCATGGTCCTGGTGACGGTAGTTTCCATCTTATTTTCCTCCCCTTGATGCTTGAGAAACTGCTTCTAATATTTTTGCATAGGCGCCGCATCTGCAAACGTTACCCGACATTCCTTCTCTGACCTGATCTTTTGTGAGCGTTTCCCTGCCAGCCGAGGCAAGGAGCGAAGTGGCCGATATTATCTGACCTGCAGTACAGAAACCACACTGGAATGCATCATTCTCAATGAAAGCCTTCTGGATTTCTGAAGGAATATTTTCTTTAGAAATTCCTTCAATCGTAACTATTTCCTCACCCGCAGCCTCAACAGCAAGCATGTTGCAGGAGCAGATGGATTTGCCATTCAAAAGCATTGAACAGGCACCACAAGCAGCTTCGTCACAGCCTTTTTTTGCGCCCGTCAGCCCAGCATGATCCCTTATTGCGTCAAGAAGTGTTTCACGGGTATCTATTAACATCGTAATCAGATGGCCGTTCAGTGTAAATCTTATCTCTTGAATTATAGCATCCATAAGTTCACCCCGTAATCATTTTAACTGAGTTTCTCAGCGCTCTTTTAAGGTAAGATCCAACCATTTTCCTTGTATAATCTTGAGATAGTTCCATCGATGATGGACCTTCATATTTCTCCACTGCGATTCGGGCAACATCCTCCAGATCTTCTTCGCCTATTGTGGATTTTCCGTTGATTCCGGATTCAATCTCGAAATCCCTGATCGCAGTATCTGAGACACCGCCAAGTCCTACGGCGCTATTCTTGAAAGTATTGCCACTGTATTCAATTGAAACCGAAGTAATGAAAAGTGGAAAATCACCGTGCCCAATCGTAAGTTTCTGCACATCATAACCGGTTCTACCATAATTTAATGGGAATATGACCTCTGTGAGGATTTCGTTATGTTTAATATCTACTTTAAGTGGACCCAAAAAGAACCTGTTAACAGGTACTTCCCTTGTTTGTCCACCTGCTGACTGAAGTTTTACACGTGCATTGAGAACGAGAGAAGTTGTGCATAGGTCTGCAACAGGATCGCAATGCGTAAGGCTTCCTCCGATTGTTCCTCTGTTTCTTATCATCGGATGGCCTATCCCGGCAGCTGTTTTTGAGAGAAGCGGAAGATATTTTCTCACAACCTCAGAGTTTTCAACTTCGCTGTGAGTTACTAAACATCCGAGTCTTAACTCATCAAGATTTGAACTGCCCTCCTTCTTTAAGGATACGTTCTTTAATTCTGAGATCTTCTTTATGTCGATCACATAGGGAACATCAAATCCCATCTTCATTATGGGTATCAAGCTCTGACCTCCTGCGATGATCTTCCCCTCTTCTCCGTATCTGTCAAGCAAGTTCAGGGCATCCTCGAATGAGGCTGGTGAAAAATACCGGAATGGTTCCAGAATCATAATAAAGCAATATGACCTGTAAAACTTAAATGTTTCCGGGACAAAAGTATGCCACTAAATGATGTACTGTTTATCTCAGTTTAGGACAAATCTCAAATTAAATTAAGATACGATCCCTGTTGCTACACCTCCTTTCCTTTTCTCTATATTATTTTCTCTCCTAATCAAT
>JAJZKS010000219.1 GCA_021850835.1 Thermoplasmata archaeon | reverse complement strand
ACATGCCAAGGAGCTTACTCGCATACCCTTTTCCCCTAAATTCCTTCGCAACAAATATGTCAACAAGCAGGGAAGATTTTGTATTTCCAAGCTTTCTGTAATCAGTGCAAACGGAAGCTCCAATTAATTTGTTTCCTTCAATAAGTACATGCGATGCGTCTTTCAGTACTGAACCATATTTTCCATCCATCATTCTCCTAACAAAGCCAAGCCTTTCCTTTGAATCACTGGAGTTAAACAGAATCTGGTCAATTGTTCCAGTGTAAGCCTGAAACTGTGCTTCCGAATATGCTTCTGGCCTTACCTTTGAAACAGATACAGCCTGCTCCTGACCTACAGTTTTTATTTCGCGAAGCTTATAATCTCCAAGGTCAAGTGAAAGCCGATCTCTTTTGAACTTTGTGAATCCATGGGAGGGGAGATAGGAACTCTCGAGTTCTTCCGCATTGAACATCCTGTCGATCATAAGGTACCTCTTCTGCAACCTGGCAATTTCCTCCAGCCATGTAAGAAGGTTTGAAAGCCGTTCTTCCGTGGCAAAGGAGGGATTGGTGAAGCCAATGGATCCGTATACCCTGTCACCATAATCAGGGCTTGGGGCGACGAATGCGTATGCCGAAACATTGATGCCACTGAGAATGACTCTGGACTTCAGCCTGTTAGCATTCAATTCCTGTATAAGGCCATCAAATGATTTCCTGACTGGAATGTCCGGGTAAAGCGACTCCAGATGCTTGATCTGACCCTCAAGTATGGGGGCCCAGTCTAGCTTGACATTCTTCATATCCATACCAGGATAATCTTATAAATAAAATAAATCCTTTGAAACAAAAATGTTCGATTTCTTCGTCAAATAGCGAACTCCGTATGCAATATTATGGACAACCTTAATATGCGCGCTTAAACTAAAGCCTTGATTTAATGGACGATACTACCAGGACTGAAGAATACAATCAGAAAGCTATCCGATATTCAGAATTTTACAAAGGCAAGGTACAGATTGTTTCAAAAGTTCCAGTAAGGCGTCTGCAGGATTTCTCTGTCTGGTATACGCCAGGCGTTGCGGCCGTTTCCAGAAAGATTGCCGAAAACTCAGACCTCTCTTTCGAATTGACCGGCAGATGGAACAGCATCGCAATCCTCACAGACGGCACAAGAGTTCTTGGCCTTGGAAACATTGGTCCTGAAGCAGCTATGCCTGTTATGGAGGGAAAATCTCTCATTTTCAATTTCCTGGGTGCAGTAAATGCCGTACCTATTCCTATCAGAACAAAGACCAGGGATGAGTTCATAACTGTGGCTAAGGCGCTTGAACCGTCTTTTGGCGGATTCAATCTTGAAGATATAGAATCCCCGAAATGTTTCTTTGTTCTTGAAAGCCTTCAGAAAACACTTTCAATCCCTGCTTGGCACGATGACCAGCTGGGAACAGCTTGCATTACACTTGCAGGTTTGATCAATGCCCTTCGTGTAACTGGCAGAAAGATAAAAGAATCCAAAATAGTGCTTCTTGGATCGGGAGCAGCAAATATAGCAACTGCACATCTTCTTTTCGCTGCGGGATTCAATGAGGGTAATATTGTAATGGCAGATTCCAAAGGAATTCTTGAGCCAGAAAGAGAAGACATGGATAGTCTCATGCTCAATAACCCATGGAAATACCAGCTTGCAATGAGAACCAATTCAGAGAGGCAGAAGGGACCTTCTGAGATTGCTTTCAAGGGTGCAGATGCAGTTATCTCAGCTTCCAAACCAGGGCCGGATACAATTAAGAAGGATTGGATTAGAACCATGAACGATGATTCCATTCTATTTGCGTTGGCCAATCCTGTTCCGGAAATCTGGCCTGAGGCAGCAAAGGAAGCAGGTGCGAAAATTGTTGCCACGGGTCGCGGGGACTTCCCCAACCAGGTCAACAACAGCCTTGTGTTCCCTGGTGTTTTCAGGGGTGTCCTTGACGCAAGGGCAAAAGGAGTCAACTTTGATATTATGGTTTCAGCTTCTCATGAGATAGCAGATTTTGTCAAGAATCCAAGCGAAGACAGGATCGTGCCAACAATGGAAGAATGGGAACTATATCCGAGGGTGGCCTCTGCTGTGGCATCTAAGACAGTGGAATTGGGGCTTGCCAGAAAGACTAATTCAAGGGAAGGCTTCTTCAAGAACGCTCAGGAAATGATAGAAACCAACAGGAAAATGTATATCAAGCTTATGGATGAAAAGATTATCAAGGAATTGCCGGGTGGTGACAATGTCGAAAAGTGAAATAAAGATCAGAGAACTGAAAGATACAGATGTTTCAGTTGCTGCACAATTAATGCTGCGGCTAAAGAAACTCAACGGAGAATTTGATTCAATATTCAATGTCTCGGACGGGGCAAAGGCAGAGGCAGAACAAATATTGAGTGAGGCGCTGAAAGACAAGGCCAAGCACTTATCTTATGTCTCGGAACGGGATGGCAAAGTCCTGGGCCTGATAGTGATTAACCTCATTCACAGGTGCTATTACGAACCGGAAATTGAAGCCAGAATAGTAGACTTCTACATAATGCCGGAGGGCCGAAGAACCGGAGCCGGAAAAGGGCTTTTGGACAGAGCTTATAAGGAACTTAAGGCAAGAAACGTCAAACTGATAACCGCCGAGTTCCCAGCACTGAATCCCATAGCCATGAAATTCTATAAGGGTCTCGGGTTTAGAGAAATAGTTGGAATATATGGCAAGATGCTGGAATAATCTCTCCAGCTTCCGCTCTATTGTTTCATAGTTAGCTCTTATTGTTTCAATCTCCGATGCAGACCCAAATTGCCGCGTCTATCACTGGCTAAGTTCAATGAGTGCTTCTATTGTTTCAGCAGGCTTTGTCACCATGGGGTAGTGTGCAGCTACAAGAAGCTTGTATTTGCCGTCCAGTGAGGCAATGAAATCCTTCCAGTCCTGTCCAATATCTTCCCAGTTCTTGTTGCAGAGGATGAAAGCCTTCTTAGCTTTGTCAACTTTCTCACTTACTGTTATGGGATCAAAGTTCAACTTTGTGGGCCATGGCGTAATCTTCGAAAGGAACCATTCCCGGTCTGTTCCTTTCAAATCCCAGGTAAGTTCCTCCAGAAATTCATCGGGAATACCAATTTTCCATCCCGATCCTTCTGCCTTTACGGCCCTTTCGAAAATTTCCCTGTCCTCTTTGCCCATCTGGTCAATGCCACCTTGAGGTTCCCTGGATTTCTGTGGCACAAAAGCGTCAAGGAAAAGGAGCAGCCTAATCCTTTCAGGTACTTTGTCGAAAACAGTTGTTATTACTTTTCCCGCAAAACTGTGACCCACGAGTACAACATCTTTCAGATCCTCGTACTCAAGCAGGTTTACCACATCCCGGGTCGCAGTATCCATTCCATATTCCTTACGTGCGAGATGCACGCGATCACCCATGCCAGTAAGCGTTATTGCGTAGACATCGTGTCCCTTTTCACGCAATTGACCCAAAATCTTTTTCCAGACCCAGGAGCCGAGCCACGCTCCGTGCACAAATACAAAAGTTGCCATAGTGTTTGAAGTTTTATCTAATTAATAATTTATGTTAAAATGGAAACTAATGTACACAACTTCTAGAGACAAACGATCAAAAAATTCTCTGAGGCTTCAGGGG
>JAJZKS010000218.1 GCA_021850835.1 Thermoplasmata archaeon | reverse complement strand
TATTTTATTTGCTGCCAGTTTGTTAGGCAGTACTTTACCATAAACCTGGCATTCCTCTACTTTTTCACCCCATACATATTAATATTCTGGTTTAAACCTAACCTGGCAATTTTAAATCGTAACTCTAGTACTATCTTTTCCCTCAGCATTTGGGCGAGTTTTAGAACATACAAAGCATTTTATTGTCTCATAAAATGTTAGCACTGAGTCAGATGAAGTGGGTAACTAGAGAAAAAGCCAAGGTTGATAGAATTGCATGCCCCTGGGTAATCTCAAGATTTGTGGATAAAGATCCTGTTTTTCTTTTCGTGCCGAAAGACAAAGTTTTAGAGGTGGCAAGTAAAGAAGATGCCATACCCTTTGATACACCTGGGGCTGAATTGTTCCATTATGAAGAAAATGGAAAAGAATACGTGAGTTTCGATGCTGTAATACGGAAGTACAATCTCAAAGATGCAGCTCTTCTTGAATTTGCTAGGATTGTAAGGGGAGCTGATGCAAACATGCCAGACGCCCCGGCTGAGTCTGCTGGTCTTGAAGCTGCTGCCCTTGGATTCAGGGAAATTGCAAAGGATGACCATGAAAATATGAAGTTACAGTTCCCATTTTACGATGCAATGTATGCTTATGTAAAGGGGAAAATTGAGGGAAATGCCAAGCTCGAACATGCCAGGAAATGAATTCCTGTTAACTCATATGGGAAAAGATACAGTTGTTGAATTTTAAGGTTGGAAGGGAACTCCCAGGTGAGAAGGAGTGCGAGTTCGATCATGCAGATGTTGACCAGACCACGGGCAGAGTCTTCGTGGCTCATACCAGTTCTGGGACTGTTGAAGTGCTGGATGGCAATGAAGACAGGTGGATAAAGACCATATCCGATTGTTCTGGTGGAAGTGGCGTAGTGTTCGATCCAAACACGAAAAAAGTCTTTGCTGCCTCAAGAGCAGAAGGCCATATCCTTGTCATAGACCCAATTACCCTGAATGTAGAGAAGAAATTCAAAACCGGAAAGAAGCCCAATGGTTTAGCAGTTGACAGCGAAAGG
The DNA here is from genome assembly GCA_021850835.1 of Thermoplasmata archaeon. The sequence continues at coordinate 2,601 of JAJZKS010000218.1, read as the reverse complement.
GAGATCCTCATGACTGCTGATGTTGGTGATAATCACGCAAGATTCCACAACCAGAAAACCGGTGAAATTATTGCGTCTTTTAAACTCAGTGGAAGACCTAGATGGAGCACCTATAGGAAAGAAAGCGATGAGTATGTTGTCAATATTATGGATCCGCCCGGTGTTGAGTTCATTTCCGCGAATGAATTCAAAAGAACTAGATTCTTCAGCGTTGACCAGAAGGGGCCGCATGGTCTTGCGATTGAAGGAAACACCGCTTTTGTTGCATGTGACGACGCCGTCCTTGTTTCTGTGGACTTAAAGGAGATGAAAATTAGCCGGAAGGCTAAATTGAAGGGGGCTCCTGATGTACTCTGGTATAACAGGAAACAAGACCTTGTATATTGCAGCATTGGTGAGCCAGGGGTGGTACAGGCCTTCAATGGAAAAACTCTTGAATTGGTTCAAGAGGTCAAAACAGAATATGGGAGCCACACACTGACCTTTGATGAAAAATTACAGAAGTTGTACACTTTCCTGCCTGCAAGCCATTCAGTCGGAATCTACCGGGCTTGACTTAATTTTAGCATAAAAGTGTTGCAATTTAACAATAGACTTACTATCTTTAGAGAGTAAGGCAGATTACTGAAAAGTCACCCACTAGTTTCTGACCCACTTAGGAATGCGGGCGTATACAAGTGACGCAAGAAAAAAATTCGCAGGCAAATATCCGGCTCTTCACACAAGTTTAATTCTTTAGACAGTTGGCATTCCCAACAAGGTTCTATTTTCAGCACTTTTAATATATTACTTGCGTCGAACTGGATAACTTCATGGGTAGTGCCTCCTCAATAAATCGCGCATAAATAACATGTCTTATGAAATATTTAGAAACCTTGGTCAATAGATCATTTCCTGAAGCCCTGAAGGAATGTCTTCCAGGTGCCCGGATAGGAGACCTTTAGCCCCTGTTTTTCTTATCAATGGGATCAGGGCTTCTGAAGTAGCCTTTGCCTTGTTGCCTGATTCATCTGGCCAAATGCCGGATGGATAAAAGTTGAGTTTACCATTAATCCCATATGCAGAATCGCCAACTATCAAGAAATCATCAAAAGTCAGGGCAAACTCATGCCGGCCAGGAATAATGTGGGCCCTTATTCCAAGAGGCAGTTTTGTTGATTCGCCATACTGCTGACCGTGTTTCATATTGTACAGGTCTATGAACATATTGGTAATGGACTCATCCTCCTCGGCCTCTTTTATGCTTGGAATAAACAAAGGAATATTCCATTGTCTTGAAAGTAATGGGCTTCCACGCAAATGTGGGTGATTGGTCATTATTACTGCTTCAGGTTCCCCGAGCACTTTGATCATTTGTAGGAGTTTAGGCATAGCAATGGGATCGATCAAAACAGCTTTGTCACCCTTTAAGAGCAGATGCGAATACATCATTATACCGGATTCTCCGTCAATGGTTCCCCATCTGAAAATGTTCTTAGAAATTGGCTCAAACATGATGATTAGACCCAATTATGCAATATAATTATTTGCAATTGGATTTAGTGCAGTACACGAGAAGTATGGACACTTAAGATTCCGAATTTACAGGATATGCCAGAGTATAACACCTCTCTTTCCACATAGCTCTATTTTCACTACCATTTCCAGACTTCATTTATGATTTGTAATTTTCCCCTTCCAGCAGCAGAAAATTAGAGAATTTAGAGGATAGTTGATTAAGTATTCTAATGCAAACTCCAATGCAGTAAAAAAACCCTTATTACACTTATACTATGTATAAATGGCGAATTAAGAATGACAGATTCGGTTCAGGTCAGGTACATCGTTGACGACGTTGATGAAGCAATTAAATTTTATTGTGGTTTGCTGGATTTTAAGGAAGTAATGCATCCTGCAAATGCCTTTGCAATGCTCCAAAGAGGATCTTTGAGGCTCGTTTTGAGCAAGCCTAATCCTCAATCTGGAGGAGGATCTCCAATGTCTGATGGTACGATACAGACTCCTGGCGGTTGGAATAGGTTCTCCATTGAAGTGAAGAATTTAGATTTAATTGTGAATAAATTGAAGAACGCCTCTGTACATTTCAGAAACGATATTGTCATCGGCGTGGGAGGCAAGCAGACAATTGTTGACGACCCATCTGGGAACCCTGTAGAGCTATTTGAGCCCACCAGAGACGAAGCTAAACTGGGCAATTAGTAGGCTGCCCAAAAGAGAAAGCAATTCAACCTGAATTTTTCTTCTGGGCTAAGCTTCGAAGTTTAAAAAATGACTTGGATCAGTAATGCCTTGATTGGGTTAACATTCAAAACCCGAAAGCCCCCTTGCCAAATCCAGAGGAAATTGATGATTATAGACCTACCTAAGTGAGCTGGCATTTAAAATAACAACCTTGAGTTCTTAAACTAGCTAAAAAGCAGAGCACCTTCTAATAGCTATAAATTTCCACAATGCAAATATTCTCATTTGTCTACAACAAAGGAGTTTTTGGAAATTGGCATGTGGATGGTGAGCCGAATTACAAACTACCAATTTAACTAGTTCCTGCTTAATCATCTTGGTTTAGGCTGCACGTCACTTCGTCATTAATTACGCCGCGCG
>JAJZKS010000217.1 GCA_021850835.1 Thermoplasmata archaeon | reverse complement strand
ATTCCTGGAATTTCCTGCCATTCCCTTCATACAGTTTCTTGATGTAACCCCAGGAAAAGTCCTCCCGGTTTGAATACTCCTTCCTGACCTGCTCTAAATCCTTTTCACTGTCTATTCCCATCCAGAAAGTCTCCTCTGTGTATGCACCTGTGAGCTTTTTCTTGGCTAGCCTGGGAAAAACCGTTGTCTCAATTTCCTTGTCCACATAATCTGATTGGAATGCGTCAAACGCGCTTTTCTTGATGTAGTATATGCCTGCATTGATGAAATGGTTGAGAAGAGGTTTCTCCTGGAACTCCGTAACCTGGTCGCCCAGCAGATCCACAATTCCAAAGGGGCTCCTCATCTTTATGACGAACATTGTGAGCGAGTATGGGGATTCCTGCGCAAACTGCACGAACCTCTTGAAGTTCAAGTCGGTGACTGTGTCGCCATTTCTCAGGACCACATCCTCATCTGACCTTTCAGAAAGCAGGTTCTTTACCGAAAAAAGTGTGCCAAGTGGCTTAGATTCCCTCAGGTAGTGGAATCTGATCCCATACTTCTCTTCACCATATCTTTCCTCGATCTTGTCTCCGAGGTAACCTGAAAGAATGTAAATCTCCTTGACTCCCATGTTCTGGAAGTCAAATATCTGCCTGTCCATGATGGTATAATTTTCACTGATCTGGACCAGGGCTTTCGGTACTTCATCTGTAATGGGCTTCAACCTTTTTCCATACCCACCAGCCAGGATTGCTCCTATCATTGATATGGGAATTGCCAGATTCTATAAGATTTATCTTAGAAATTGGCAAACCAGTGTGGACCAATGTTTCTTCGACCGCTCTACACATTTTTCGCAAAATTCCTTTATGATTCATATTCTTGTTATGCCTATAATCATATTAATATATCATGATATGTTCAACTCATTAAAAGGAATGCTTGTATGACCCAACAGGAGCTTGATGAGATAGCCAGGAAAGGGATCTGTTCCATGGAGTCCATTGAATATTTCAAACGAATGTCTGAAGAACTTGAAGTGGAGGGGAACCGGCTGAAGATTCTGGAGGCAGAACGAGTGTTGAAAGCCATTTCTGACCGCACGAGAATAAAGCTGCTTATGCTCCTTTCCAAAGGGGAGATGTGCGTCTGCCAGATTGCTGCTGTGTCAGAAATGAAGCAGCCAGCAATCTCCAGTTCCCTTAGATTACTGGAGAAAGCAGGTCTGCTTAGAAGGGAACAGAGAGGAAAATGGCACTTTTACCGCCTTGCAGAAAATGAAGTTGTTCCGCTGTTATTGAAACTCGTACAAGGGAAGATGCAGCATTGAAATACCTATTCGTTTGCATTGAGAACGCAGGAAGAAGCCAGATGGCTGAAGGCTTTGGGAAGAGCCTTGGGCTTGACTGCGAAAGTGCAGGGACTTTTCCGGGAGAAAAGATCAACCCAATGGCCATAGAAGCAATGAGGGAAAAAGGAATTGATATCAGCCACAATACACCAAGAATTATGACTGAAGATATGGTCAGAGCTGCAGATCTTGTGGTAATAATGGGTTGTTCCATTGAAGAGGCCTGCCCGAGGCCAATTGCAGTGGAAATGAAGAAGAAAGTCATTGACTGGGGAATCAATGACCCGAAGAACAAACCCATGGACATGGTCAGAGAAATAAGAGACCAGATAGAGAGGAAAGTAAAGGAACTGGCACAGTGATAGATAAGTGAGCATTTTCTTTCTGCTTTCAATTATAATCTTCATTGGCACTTTACTTCTTGTTATTTTAAGGCCAAAGAATTTACCCATTGGATATTCTGCATTAATTGGTGCTGCCATCTCCTTTGCGGTTGGCATAATAAATTTCTCAGATGTTGTCATTGTGTGGGGAATAGTTTGGAACGCAACTTTCACCTTTGTGGCTATCATCATAATCTCACTTGTCCTCGATGAGGCAGGGGTTTTCGAATACGCTGCCATAAAGATAGCAAGGCTTTCAAGAGGCAAGGGCACCCACCTTTTTATTTTAGTGATCCTTCTGGGTGCCGGAATTTCAGCTATTTTTTCCAACGACGGGACTGCACTAATCCTGACGCCCATCATTTATATGTTGCTCTACAGGGCCAATGTAGAGAGGAAAGCAATAATCCCTTACATAATGGCAACCGGTTTTATAGCAGACTCATCTAGCCTTCCGTTCATAATAAGCAACTTAGTGAATATCATAACTGCAGGCTATTTCAACATCAGCTTCCTTCAATACGCTTTCAAGATGCTATTCCCTGACGTTGTGAGCATTATTGCGAGCCTTTTCTTCCTCTATCTCTTTTACCTTAGGGCCATACCAAGAAATATTGATATGACCAACATGAAGGATGAATCCGGGGTGATCAGGGACCCATTGATATTCAGGTTAAGCCTGCCTGTAATCGTAATTCTCCTCCTGGCTTATTCCCTGGGGGGCATATTTTCCATACCAGTTTCAATTATTGCTGTGCCCGCATCAGTCATTATGCTTGCAATTGCAAGGGCCAACAGGAAAGTTGATGTAGTTAAGCCATTGAGGGAAGCGCCATGGCAAATTGTTCTATTTTCACTGGGGATGTATCTTGTTGTCTTTGGGATGGGAAGAGAAGGTGTGACCTCAATTCTTTCAGGAACCCTCAATTCTATGGCTTTTCTATATGCACCCATAAGGGTCCTTATTAGCGGGTATCTCTTCGCTGCAATAGCAGGGATAATGAACAACCTCCCTTCCATCATGCTAGGAAACCTGGCGCTCTCTTCCATACATGGGCCAATAAACCTCGCATACGCCAATGTTGTTGGGAATGATATAGGGCCAAAGTTCACGCCCATTGGTTCCCTGGCAACTCTAGTGTGGCTGCATACCCTCAACAGAAAGAGCGGGATAAAAATATCACCTTGGTACTACATGAAAGTCGGATTTGTCATCGGTTTCCCGGTTCTCACGCTTACTCTACTGTCCCTGAGTTTGTGAATTGCATTCTTAATTGAATGAGATGTCAGCGGCTCCAGCTTTGAATGAATGAGTATAAAGTGCGTAGATTCCCGGTACAGCATTCTAATTCCCCAAATCCAGTTAACCTGATAGGGGTAGCGTTTAGGTACCAGATTTGCATGAATTAAGTAGGTGGTGGAATGAACTACCTATGCGAAAACTGCCGCGGATCAGGATATGTTATGGATCTTGATGGACACCTTGACGTCTGCGAGAAGTGCTGGGGTCTTGGATACATAGTTGCCAAGGAAGAGCCGAAACCAAAAGAAGAGGGACCGGAAAAGCAGGTCAAGCGCAACAGCATGTACGTAATGCTTGCCATAACAGCCTCTTCCTGGGGCATCATAGTGTTATTCTCTCTGTACATCGCCTTTAGCATTTATGATTACTTTGTGCTGTTCATCGGGCCATACTATCTCGGCCTGCTGGGAAGCTCACTGTATGTGAGGCACAAGAAGAAGCAGCGAAACAAGGCTGGAGAGGCTTCAAATTCACATGGACACTGAGACAGGGATCCAGAATTACCTCAAGGCCCTGAGATTACTCCTTTAAAGGGATCCTTGACATTTTCAACCTGGCTCCTTGACTTTAAACTTCTATCTCTCGACCTGCAAATACAGAAAATAGTTTATAGAAATCCAAAATAATAGATC
>JAJZKS010000216.1 GCA_021850835.1 Thermoplasmata archaeon | reverse complement strand
ATGGTTTACCTAGACTCTTTCAATAATTCACTCACAAGAGCGGCTCTTGAAATGGTTGGCGCAGGCAGGAAAATGGCAGACAAGACCAATGAAAAGCTTTACTGTGCCGTGATTGGAGGGAGCACAAAAGCAATGGCCCAGGAGGCAGGGGTGCACGGTTGTGATGAGGTCTATGGCTTTGATTCAAAAGACCTTGCGATGTACAGGTCAAAACCGTACAGTGACATTCTTGCTGGCCTTGTACAGGAGAAAAAACCCAATATTCTCATTGTTCCAGGCTCCAAGAATGGAAGGGACCTGGCTGCTAGAGTTGCAGTAAAAGTCAGGAGCGGGTTGACAGCTGACTGCATGGATCTTGATGTTGAACCAGATACAAGAATACTCCTTGCAAGGAGGCCGGATTATGGAGACAGCACCATGTCTGAGATCAGATGCGAAAAACACAGACCTCAGATGGCAACTTCAAGACCCGGAACTTTTGCAACCCCAGAACCTGACACAAATAGAAAATTCCAGGTAGAGGTCAGGGAAGTGAAGCTTGAAAATAGCCAACTCAAGGAAAACATCGTTTCTTTCAATCAGAAAAATGAGGAAGACATAACCGGTTCCAAAGTTATTGTATCAGGCGGGCTTGGAATGGGCAAGCCTGAGGGCCTCGAACTTATCCGTAAGCTTGCAGATCTTCTTGGCGGTTCAGTCGGCGTATCACGCCCCATAGCGGATCTTGGCTGGATTTCAAGGGAACACCAGGTAGGCCAGACCGGTGAAACTGTGCGGCCAAACCTGTACATAGCTGCAGGGATATCTGGCCAGCCACAGCACATAGTGGGAATGATGGGCAGCAAGGTGGTTGTATCCATAAACAAGGATCCTGACGCGGAAATGAACAAGAATGCGGATTACGTCATTATTGGCGATCTTTATGAAGTCATTCCAAAACTAATTGAGAGCATAGAGAAAGTCACCGGTGCCAATCCTTCGCCTGCCTGATGGCAGGTTCCCAAATTTATTATATCTGCCAGGCATTTTCTTTTGTTGAGAAAGATAAAGGTCCTGCACCGCTATAGTGAAGAATCCGAATTCACTCTGGTGGAGATGGCTAATTTCATGGCAGAATTTTCAGAGAACAATCCAGGAAAACAGGCCTTCTTTGACGGGGACAGGTTCGCAATCTGCTGCATTCAGGAAAGATGAATAATCAAACCTCTTCATAGGATTATATTTATTTGCTCGGTATCATTCTTCACTTAGGGCTCCAAGAAATCATTTCTCACGTGCCCCTATAAAGTCAATAAACTGGGAACCGGTATGAATATCAGTGCTAAAGTAAATGAAAGAGTACTTAATTTATACATAGCCCTGGCCTGGTTGCTATACCTGTCCGGTGTTGCCTATATTGTTGTTCGTACTCTTCAGCTGAATAAGCCTCAAATGGTTATATCAGTTCAACAAAATTTCATGGAGGTAATTCTACCTTCTATTGTCATATCTTACATGGGAGCGGTATCACTGTTTTACCTCATATCTACGAAGGCAAGATTTAGAGAAAGAAGGCCGAAAGGTTTCGTTTTGCCATGGCTTATAATTCTCTTTGTCCCCCTGCCTTCAACCTTTGGAATAATTTCAAGTAATGGTATGGATGGGATTCCTTATTATGGAACTATCCTGTTGGTACCGTTCATATGTGCTCTCATTCTGGTCATATGGATAGACCATGAACATAGGAATACGTTGTAAAATAAAAATAAAAAATTGGGTAAACTATATCGTTTGTTTTAAGCTGCGGCCCTTTATTTCCTTGTTTAGCTGGGAAACAAAATCCTCGAGTTTCAAGACTTTCTGTTTGTCCGATCTGTTCCTCACAGAAACTGTCCCATCATCTTCCTCTTTTTCTCCAACTACAATGATATAGGATGGCCTCTTTGGCCTGATGGTCTTGATTTTCTTGTTCATGGTTTCCTGGTTCGAGTCAAGGGTAGATCTAATGTCGTTTCTTAAGAGCTCATTATGCACCTTTGTGGCATACTCAATAAATTTCTCGCTGACCGGGACAACATATGCCTGCATGGGTGACATCCACGTTGGGAACTTTCCGGCGTAGTTTTCTATAAGGATTGCCATAAATCTCTCATAAGAGCCGAAAATAGCTCTGTGCAGCATTATGATCCGATCATGTTTGCTTTCGCTGTTAATGTAGTAGAGTCCGAAGTTAGTGGGCATAAAGAAGTCAACCTGTATTGTAGACAGTTGCCAGGATCTTCCCAAAGCATCCCTCACATGAACATCTATCTTTGGCCCGTAAAAGGCAGCCTCTCCGGGGTTCTCTGTGTATGATATTTCCTCCTCATCAAGTGCTTTCCTGAGCTGATCTGTTGCCTGGTCCCATGTTGCAAAGTCCGGCTCTAGATGTGTGGAAGAGCAATTGGGGCAAACAAGTGCCTCTGCCATGGAGGTCTTTCTCGCTTCCGCTTCAGTGCCGCAGTCCTTGCACCTGTATGTAATGAGGTAGTTCTCAGGGGCATTCTTGTCTATTACGCTCAGGTCGAATGTCAATGCAGGTTCACCAAGGATTGTTGAATATGTTTCCTTGACCATTGAAATAATATCCTTTATTTCTGAAACGATTTGGTCCAGTCTAAGAAATGCGTGCCCATCATCAACAGTGAACATCCTTGGCCTTGTGAGTCCACCCATTTCACCGGACTTTTCGTACCTGTATACCGTTCCCGCTTCGGAGTATTTCACAGGCAATTCCTTGTAACTCTTCGGTTCCCTGGCAAATATGGCAACATGGCCCGGGCAATTCATGGGCTTAACCCCATAGCTGTCCCCATCCGGGAGGGTAAACAGGAACATATTGGGCTTGTATTTTGCGTAATGGCCAGACTGTTTCCAGATTAGGTCCTTGAATATGTGTGGTGTGGCCACTTCCTGCCATCCATGCTTCATGTTCAATCCTCGCATGAAGTTTGTAAGTTCCTGCTTCAGTGTAAAGCCGTTAGGCGTATAGAAAGGAAATCCTGGCGCCCATTCAGAGTTGAAGACTAGGAGATCCATCTCCTGCCCTATTTTCCTGTGGTCTCTTTTCATGGCTTCTTCTCTGTTGTGGAGAAACTCTTTCAGGGATTTGTCGTCAGGAAATGCTGTGCCGTAGATGCGCACCAGCATAGGCCTGTTCTCATCTGCCTTGTAATGTGTACTGGCTACTGTAAGTAATTTGATTGACCTGAGGAAGCCTGTTGAAGGCACATGCGGCCCCCTGCAGAAATCAACAAAATTGCCTTGGGAATAGACAGTGGAATATGCGCCATCTTCAACATTCTCCAAGATCTTGTCAATCTTGTACGGGTTCTGGGAGAATTTCTGCAACAGTTCCTTCTTGGAAAGCCTGTGTTTGTCAATCCTGAGATTCTTGGATGCAAGCTCTTTCATCCTGTTCTCTATGTGAGCCAGTTCCTCCTGGTTGACAGGTTTCATGTCAATGTCATAGTAGAAACCATCATCCGTTGGGGGCCCGGCATTGGGCTTGGCATCTGGATATAATTCCGTTACTGCCTGTGCAAGAAGATGAGCAGCTGAATGTCTCAGGACCTTCAATCCCATTGTAGTCTCAGTGAAAACCGGCTGGATCGTAACTTCTGCAGTGGGGGCATCTCTTATG
>JAJZKS010000215.1 GCA_021850835.1 Thermoplasmata archaeon | reverse complement strand
TTTGCCAATTAAATCCCTCATGATCTGGCGCAATTAAGCGTAATGCCAACGTAATGCCTGTTCTAAATTAAACCTTTTGCATATGCCTGAATCAGGAATACCTTTCTAGGGAGGCAGTCATGCAATGTGCGCCACCATATCCTCCGGTCAACTCGCTGAGTTGTACGGGTATGTTCTCTATGCCTAGATCCTTGATTTCTTTCCTGTTTGGAAACAGGTTTTCCTTGCCCTTTCTCTCCATGTCCCTAATCACTTCATTTTCAACATTTTTGGGAAAGACATGCTCTTTGAGGAGCCTCTGCAGAACGTTTGAAACATTCACAGTAACAATGCGCCTGTCAGATATTGTCAGGAAATTTGAGGAATAGCTCAACTGCTCTGAGACTCCTAGGTCTATGAAATTGAAGTTCTTGGCCTTTAAGTACTCGTAAAGGGTTGTTTCCTCCATTGGCTTCAGTTCATCTTCCAACTTGCCGGGATAGACCTTGACCTTGGCTTTTTTCATAAGTTCGTATGAGCCTACTGCAATTCCTTCACCTGCAATGTTGAAGTAAGTGTCCAGGTGCATGTTTACCATTGGATCCTTTGGCAAGTTTTCCATGAAATCATAGATTGGGTTCTCCACAATTGCAACTTCATCGAAATGGAGATATCCTGAGGATAGTGCCTGCATGGCTCCATCAAGGTTTGTTCTGGAACCGATGCCAATCATGCAGAATTCATCGGCAGGCATATAGTCTCCACCCTCGAATATGCCATTTCCGGAGATGCGGTGAAGTTTTGGCTCCTTGAATGCCTCTTTGAGAACAAATTCTGTGATTTCCGGCTCCCTCATTCTCTGTTTTCTTTTCATGTTTCCTAGCAGTACTCCACCGGGAGTAACAGCCTGCTGATCCCTCATGAAATATAGGTTTGCAAGGGGCAGGTTGGAATATACTGTAGGGTATTCAAGGCCCTCAGCAACATCCAGCTTAAGGTCAATTGATGGCTCTAGCGTCATGATTTTGAAGAGTGTTGACGAATCAAGCAAGGAAAGGTTTTTTTCCAGCTCCAACTGCGCTGCGCCAGCAGATTCTATGTTTCCATAAAACCTCACAAGCGAAAGTACTTTTTTTTCAAGCGCTTTCCTGAATGACTGGTCAGCATCAGCCTTCTTCAGGATGAAATCGCTGAGAATCTCAACATGGACACCATTCTGCTTTAGCGTTTCCTCAAGTTCCTGGTGTTCCTCAATGGCAACTCTCGTTTTGTAAGGCCTTTCGAAGAGAAAAGGCCTGGGGGACAGCATTGCATAATCAATCTCCGTGCCGGGCCTGTGCATCATAACCTTAACCAGCTTATGCCATTCAGCTTTGATTCTCATATCTCTCATACACAATATGGGCTGAAATAACAATTAACTTGCGGTTAATCGCATAACTGGAAAGGACCAAGAAAGTGGCGTTTACCTAAATCAATTGGTTAAAGAGACTATGAATTTTCCTTTATAATTAAACGCCTTGACTTCGCCTTGATATTTGCCTTTAACCGTGTATATCGCAAAATTCTCATTGTCCATTATGGTGCTTTCGTTGTTTTCACTGGACACAACAATGAACTTTCTGCTTTCGACATTATCTTGGGAATAAGAGTATGGGCCTGTATTAAAGTCATTTTGCAGAATGTCATAACGCTTCTCGTTTGCCGGGTCGATTACAGTAAGGGAATTTGCACCAACCTTCTCAAGTATGTAGGTCTTGTCCTTACCCCATATTATTGCACCGGGTGGAAGATTGAAAAGCCTCACAAGGAATGTGTAACGGTAGAAGTCTCCCCCCTCCCGTCTGCCTGCAAGTTTCTTTGTTCTGGTGGTGTCGGAGAAATAATGGTCATGGATATATTTTGATACTTTTATTCCGTCATTTTTCTTGCCAAGGTATATGTCAACACCTTCTTTCATAGGTTGTATCTTGGAAACAAAGGAATCAGTCTCGTTATTGTGCATTTTATGAAGCATCCCGGATATTCCGTCCAGGACCTTGTCTATTATTGGAGAATATTCAGCAGTAAGAGTCCGGAGCTGTATGATGGACTCATAATATGACCCGGATATCTTGTTGCAGGTCGGGCAACTGTTAAGAAGAATTCTTGAAGGGACAGTCATAGGATACCCCCCCATTTTCTGGCCTTCAGTTTTGATGTCAAATAGAAATTCTATCTTTCCTTCCAGGCGCTTCAGGACCACAGAGTTGTTTTCAACTTCAAGGGTTACATTGGGATCTTTAGATTCAAGATGTGCAGCTATCTTCCTGGAAAGTTGCTGCTCCATTTTTCCCTTTGACCAGTTATTACCTATCTTGAATGCACCGCACTTTGGGCAAATTGTAACCTCTATGGAACCTGCGCCGGTTACCTGGACATGCTTAAGGTAGCAATCCTCACACTGACCATGTATGGAAGCTTCCTTAGTCCCGCAAACGATGCATTTCATTATAAATTGGGTATTTTATCCTCCCTCTTATACTTTTTAACGAGGGCGGAAGCAATGAGGTGTTTCCTGATTTCTGTAGTACCAGCACCTATCTGGCCAAGAATTGCGTCCCTGAGAAGCCGTTCGACCTCCGAATCTTTCACGTATCCAATCCCGCCAAGGATTTGAATGGCCTCACGCGCAATGTACTCAGATGTTTCAGATGCGTGCATGATCGCAGCGGCTGCACCAAGTGAATCAAAGGTCCCTCTGTCCAAGTTATCAAGGGCCCTTTCAGCAAGAAGTTTGCTTGTCTGGTACCTAGTGTACATGTAGGCAAGCTTTTCCTCTATAAGCTGAAACTCATGAAGGAATTTACCCGACTGCTTCCTCTCAGTGGAATATTTCAGGGCAAGCTCCAAAGCCCTTTTTGATACTCCAACAAAGATGAAAGATAGGATTACCCTTTCGGAATTCAATCCGCTTAGTATGATGCTTTTGCCCTGTCCGGCTTTCCCGACAACCATCTCCTTCCCAAGCTTAATGGAATCAAAGAATATTTCACCAGTGGGGGAACCCCTCATCCCCATTTTATCAAATTTCTTCCCGCGGGTGAATCCATCTAGATTCGTGGGAACGGCGAATGCTGTGAATTCATCTCCAGTTCGAGCGTATGTAAGTACCAAGTCAGCATATGGTGCATTTGTGATGAATGTTTTGCTGCCGGACAGGATATAATGGTCGCCTTTAATTTCAGCCCTTGATTTCATGGCGAGGGCATCGGACCCTGAACTAGGCTCTGTGAGTCCAAGAGAGCCGACCCATTCCCCAGAGGCAAGTTTTGGAACATAATTTTCCCTTAGGAATTCTGAACCGTTTCTGTAAATGTTGTCCAGACAGAGGTTGCTGTGGGCTCCGTATGACAGAGCGAGTGATGCAGATGCGTAGCCAAGCTCTTCTTCTATAATCGCCTGTGCGCGGTAATCCATTCCTGAACCTCCGTACTGCTCAGGTACTGTAACGCCTAGGAAACCTAACTTTCCCATTTTCTTGAACAGGTCCAGTGGAAATTCATCCGTCTGGTCGACCTTTGAGGCCACGGGCAGGACGTCCCTCGAAACGAAATCCCTGACTGATTCTCTCAGGAGGTCATAAATTTCAGGTTCCATCGTTTTCTGCATGCTAGTTAAATCTCACTACTGCTTATTAACTTTAGAGGAATGAATAT
>JAJZKS010000012.1 GCA_021850835.1 Thermoplasmata archaeon | reverse complement strand
AAATGTATGTCTGAATATTCACATTATCCGGTATCATGTTTATATCAACAAAGTGAGTTGAATTGAGGGTGTCAATAAAGGTATTTGACATGTTTCCAGAGTTGTCCAGGTTCTGGACGTAGAGTGGAACAGCACTTGTGGAGCTGCCGGAGAAAATTGAACCGAATAGAAGCATTAGGATAAGCGGGAATATGAAGACGAAAAAGATGGCAGTGGTGCTTCGCATATAATTCCTGGAATACACCTTCAGGTCTGCGATGATGTTTTTCATTTTCATTGGGTCTCCTCCTGTTCTGTTATCAGATCAACAAATATGTCCTCAAGAGTGTCCTCCTTCAGTGAAAGGCTGGTAAGTTCAATGTTGTTCCTGTTGGCAAACTCCAGGACATTAAGAACATCCTGGTTGCTGTTAACACTCACATTTATGCTTTCGCCCGATCTGGAGCAGTCTATCTTCAACACCTCAGTAAGGTGCTTGTAAAGTGCATCGCTGTATTGGAGCACTAGCTTCCTGCCCTTGCCCATCTTCTTGATTATGTCTGAAGGGCTCCCTTCAATGATGATTTTGCCGTGGTCCATTATTGCCACGCGATCTGCAAGCATCTGGGCTTCCTCCAGGTAATGGGTTGTAAGAATCACTGTCCTTTCCTCTTCCTTAAGTTTCCTTATGAGGTCCCAGATCTTCCTTCTTGCTTTTGGGTCAAGGCCAGTAGTGGGCTCATCCAGGAAAACAAGTTCAGGATCATTCACAAGGGCCAGGCATATGCCAACCTTCTGTTTCTGCCCTCCGGACAGATTCTGGAAATAGACATTCTGAACCTCGGAGAGATCAACAAGGTCAAGGAGTTCGGCAGATTTGTCGGGCACGCCGAAAAGCGTGCAATAATACTTTATTGCCTCTCTTGGAGTAATCCTCTCTATAAATCGGAAATCCTGAGGCATGATTCCGACCCTGCCACGCAATTTGGATGCAGAGACCCAGGGCTCCTCTCCAAAAACTGTTATGCTGCCACTATCCGGTTTCCTTATGCCTTCAAGCATTTCCACGGTTGTGGTCTTTCCTGCACCATTAGGGCCAAGAAAACTGTACACTTCCCCCACTTGTACTTCAAAAGATATGCCATCAACAGCTTTGAGTGAACCGTAACTTTTATGTACGTCCCTGGTAGAAATTGCAGGCAGTGGTTCCATTGACCTGTAAATCCTTAGTTTGTTAAACCTTTTTGTTCTAGATGGTTTTTACACCTTTCAGCTGAGGTGTTTCCTTTGGTTTCCCGTATATGACCATTTCAAGGTTCATCCTCTCCTCAAATTCATTCAGGAAGGAATCCATGCTTCGCTTGAGGCTGTCAATTCTCTGTGTGACAATTTCCTTGATGGTAGGTATATCCGAAGGAACAAAAACGGAAATCCTGCCACCTTTCTCTAGGGACGACATCTCCTTGGATACGAGGCCAAGGGAAACAAGCTTCTGCAGATTCCTGAAGACTGTGCTCCTGTCCCTGGATACAAGGCCGGATATCTCATCAAGAGTGGCTGTTCCCTTGTCCAGAAGAGAGTAGAATATCCTTACCTCAAGCTCGTTTAGGTCCAGGAAACATGAAAGGAGGTCGGAGCATTTGGCTTTGCTTCTGATGAGAGATGAAAATGACACCATGATACAGTAATGCAAAGGTAGTATATCGATATTGTGGTAAATTGACAATATCGAAAAATATTAAATATAGACTGAAATACAGAGTTGTCTCCTTAAGCAGGAACACAAAACTTAGAGGTTAATTGTATGGAAGACAGAAACATAGATCAAATAAGGGAAAAAGTATTACACAGCATGATGAGCGAACACGACACTTCAAAAGGCACTAGCAAAAAGCCTGTGGAACTCACCGATCAGAATTTCACTGAGGAAGTCCAGAAGGCTGACCTTATGGTAGTAGATTTCTGGGCAGCATGGTGCGGACCATGCCAGTATGTATCCCCAATAATTGAGGAACTTGCTTCTGATTATGCAGGGAAAGTTTCATTCGGAAAGCTCAATGTGGACGAGAACCCCATGGTTTCCCAGAAGTTCATGATAAGGAGCATCCCTACTATAATGTTCTTCAAGAACGGCAGAATGGTTGATTCCCAGATCGGCGCTGTGCCCAAGCCATTCCTGGAACAGAAGATTCAGAAGCACATGGCCCTTTAAGGGATCAGGTGTTAGAATTGCCCCAGGATAACTACGACTGCATAGTCATAGGTGCAGCTTCGGCAGGACTGACTGCTGCACTGTACCTTGCCAGGCAGTCTGCAAGCACATTAGTAATTTCAAAGGATATTGGTGGCCAGGCCCTGCTGACCGATGACATTGAGAACTATCCCGGATTTACACAGATCAGCGGCTTTGAATTAATGAACAAGTTCCAGCAGCAGGCTGCTTCCTATGGCGCCAAATTCGTTTATGACGAGGTCACAGAAGTCAGCAAACTTCAAAACGGGAATTTTTCCGTCAAGACAAGAAATCAGGAGTACATATCCACTGCACTTATACTTGCCTTTGGCAAAACGCCCAGAAACCTGGATGTCCCCGGAGAGGAGACCTTCAGGGGAAGGGGGGTCTCTTACTGTGCCGTATGTGACGGGCCACTTTACAAGAAAGTTCCCATTGCAGTTGTGGGAATCGGCGAGCATGTCCTCCAGGCTGCTGTTTACCTGTCAGGCCTTGCATCGAAGCTCTATGTTGTTTACAAGGGCTCCAGGATAAGTCAGGATGACGAACTTTACCAGCAGCTCAGGGAAAAGGAAAATGTGGAATTCCTCATCAACTACAGTGTTGAAAAGATTGAAGGTGAAATGACTGTCAATACCGTATCAATAAAGAGCAACGCAAAAGAGAACCCGGATTCAAGGGACCTAAAGGTTGAGGGGCTTTTCGTTGAAATGGGGTATGTTGCAAGAACAGACTTCGTGAAAGGGCTTGTTGAGCTTACAAAGAACAACGAGATTATCACGGATAAGCTTGGGCTTACAAGCCAGGAAGGAGTATTCGCAGCAGGCGATGTCACGGACATTCCATTCAAGCAGGCTGTGATTTCTGCCGGGCAGGGATCTTCAGCAGCACTTTCAGCCTACAATTACATTCAGAAGAAACTTGGGAAGACCGCAGTCAAGAGCGACTGGAAGTCTGTGAAGGTTGAGGCTAAACCTCCCCAATAATCTTATTTTTTCGCCATAGCATCGTGCTTAAACTTTTAATAATGTTCAATATTAATTAATCAACGGAGATGATAAGTTCTGGAACCAGACCATTCTGAAGAATCAAACAAGATTGAGGAACAATGGGATGGGCCATCTCCGGAAAAGCCAGAAGAAGAGAATATCAAGGGCCAGGATTCTGAAGCTGACAAGGCGGTGGGCGTAAACGAGCTGAAAGTTGTACGCAAGATAGAAGAATCCATGAAGGTTTCAAGGGGGCCAAGAATACAGGTAATCAAGAGCAGGGACCTCAAGAACGCCAGAAGTTTTGCTGAAAAGGTATATCGTGTCCTCCGGCTCCATGGCTACAAGATTCAGGTCCTGAACAAGGACAATATTTACCAGAAAGTTGAGAAATCCAATTCAGATTCAATCACAGTATATACAATAGATGAGCCAACCATCAAGGATGCCCTTGGGGACGAAATCAACGGAACAGAAAGGCCTATAAGGGCACTGTTTGACAGATCCATGCTGTCTTACATGAAAGCGCCAGTCCTCATAGTGGTTGTAAGCGATGAATTCTATGGGGAAACCGGGCTACAGAGTTATGCGCAGAGCCTTTCCGAAAAGAATGGCTTGCCCTCTAAGAACAGGAAGAAGAGGCCGGTAAGGACAATACGAAACAGGGCAACTCCTGTGAGCCTTTACCTTGCCGCCATAGCATTCATGGGTAGCGGGTTGAACTCAATCCTGGGCAACTATCTGGTTGTCAATTCCCCATATGGCACGATTTTACCACTAGGCCTTTTTATCCTTCTAGTTTCCATAGCTGCCATAGTAGTCCGTGCCATAAGCCTTGGAAACGAAACCAGCCAGTCAATGCCTCTGGTTGTTGCTTCCATTGCCCTCTTTATTCTACTCACCCTCCTCGGCATATTTTCATCATATCTCCCACTTTCCCTTTACCAGGTGATAAACGACACCATAGGAACAATGCTGACTTCACTGTCACCGCTGTACATGCTACTTGCCTGGGGTTTCTTTGTTCTCGGTTTACTCCGATATATACTCTTCTTGGGAAGAGGCTCAGGGACCGGTGCCTATGCCCTTACAATCTTCGGCATAATCTGGCTTTCTTTCCTAGTAGTGATGTCATATCACCCTGAAATCGTTGCATTTGGTGGGTTGAATCCTTACGCAACTGTCCCGGGCGGGACCATGGCTTATAGCTCAGGAAATGCCTTTGATTTCCCAATATTCAGCTTTGACTATTATTTCGTGTCAAACACTGTTCACCAATACCTGTATCTGCCCAATTACCTCCTTCTACTGGGCAATGCATTCATGGCACTGAGCCTGCTTCTCGCAGCCAAAAGCCAGAAGGCTTTGTTGGGTGCAAGCAGACCAAAATAGGAAAATAGCCATTTATCCGCATGGATAGAGGAATCAGCCCGATGGATTAATAAAGCAAAATATTGATTTCCAATAACCAATACACCATTAGAATGGGAATAGACTGCGAGAACCTTGGAACCCTGCTTGTTTACAGGAAGGATGGCACGCAGATAGAGATAAGCCATGAAGACACCGTGAAGTTTTGCCTCAAATCTCAGGAAGAAGGTGTAGGCATAGACGAGATAATCAAGAGGGAGCTCTACCCTGACCTTAAGCTCCTTAGGCTGAAATTCTAGGGGCTTAAGCCATGAAAGTTCTTGTATGCTCAACACCCAACGAAGTCCTTGATGTTATCGTACAGTTGATGATGTCCAACAATCATGAACTGGATGTAACAGAAGAGGTAAAGCCTGCCAAAATAAGCGCCATGATGGAAGACTACGATTTCCTCTTGCTGAACCAGACCACCACCATAAACCGCAGGATCATCTCAAACCTGGACAACAGGGAAAAGGCCATAGAATTTTCAATGGCAAAATCTCCCATGCACCAGTTCAGGAACCAGGTTGTATCACTTGGGATAATACCTGAAGCAGGTGACCAGCCAAGGAAGACTGTCAACATTATAACCGATATCTGCAGGGAAGGATACGATGAGGTTATTCAGGATCTTTTCAACGGAGCAAATTTTGTTACTCAGGATTCTTCAAAATTTGATGCCCAGGTCTCTGAGGTCCTTGTAAAACCATATATACTGTCCCTGCTCGCAAGGAAAATTTCCGACCTTGACCAAGTTCCAAGAACCAAAGAATATGAGAAGATACTTGACCTTTCAAGATCAGTAACCAACTACAATGTTGAGTACATGAGGGACCTCATAAGGAACAACCCCCTGACCGGTGACATCTTTTCAAAACTTGAAGAGAACCTGAAAAGAGTCTGGAATGAACTTTCATTGTACTGAGACTGCAGCACAACCTTTCCGGGCTTCAAGTTTTTCTTGCAAGCTACTTCTGTAATTGGGGCCGTGAAAATTGCATTACATAGGCTGCAAAAAATGTGCAATCTAAATAACACAATTTCTGGAACTGGAACTCCACTCAGAAGTATTTCCGGCAGATTTCCATATCATAACATTACTTTTTGTATATACGAAATCAATAATTTAAATCTTAACCGCTGCATGGTACAGCCAAGATTATATTAAAGGACGACATAAGTTTTTGAGTGGACCCACAGGAAGCGCTTCTTCAAAGGGATTCTGACACCATAAGGCCAACAGATTACAATTACACCATAAGTTTCATAGGCGCTGCCTTGGAGGTCAATCCCCGTTTTGTAGATTCCATCAGAAGTATCAACGCAATTGCAGAGGAGCTTGGCAGGGAATTCGAGATTGTCGTATCCCATAAACATGCCCCCGAAGCATTTCAACCAGTACTCAGGGAACTGAGGAAGTCATGCCAGAGCCTTGTTCTTCTGGAATCTAACCTGGAATCATTTGGCCAGGGAAAGAGTATCTCATTTAATTATTCAACTGGAAAATTTATTGTTCCATTCAACACTGGAATTGTCTATCCCATAAAGTATTCTGATGTACTGCACGATTTTCTCAAATTCAAGCTTAAGCGCCTTTACTATTCTGAGCTGTCACTGGTCAGCAGGGAAATAATCGCAGAGGTTGGCGGTTGGAGAAATCTTTCTAACGGTGAGGATATAGACCTCTTTTCACGTGTATCAATAAATTATGGCGTATTTGCGTGCCCCACAAATATCTTAAAAGGCGATGACCAGTTCAAAAGGGAGATGGCAAGCATCAGGGAATTTCCCCTGAATCAGGAAAAATCATTTGGAGAGTCATACAGGCACATGAGGGATCTCATCATTTCCTGCAACCACTCAATGAACGATTTGAAAGCAATTAGACAAATTATCAGGGACATTGCGGGCAGTTCGAGGTCATGGCTCTTTTTCCTGTCTTACTTCGGCTCTAAATTTTCCCACATAAAGCCAGTGAGTTACAACAGGAACAACTACATCATTCTCATGGAGGCAATCCTGGAATCAATTATCCTCAAGGAATACCTAAAAATGGCTGATGTAAGCGACAATATGGCCTGGAACATAGACCGCGCGCATATACGTTTTCTTTCTCAGAAAAGCAAGCTGTTCCGTGAGATGAAGGATTCTACAGTATTGCTTCTGAAAGACCAACTTTAGGCAGTGCTTCTTGTCAAGCAATTCCTGAAATAATGCAGGAGATAAACAGTTTATTTGGAAAGCAATATATTTAATAAATTTGTAAACAACAAGTGTTTATTTTATCCCCATAATGTGGGTTTCTCCAGCAAAAATATAAAATAATCGACCAAAATAGGGAAAACCACTCTATGGGAAAATGGCGATTACTGGGCAAAAATCCTAGGGTCTGGTTCATAACGATATTAGTTGCTTGTCTATTGGTCCAGATTCCTTCCTCTATACATCCGGGTCAAGCAGGCAGTAATATTGCCGCTGCAGACACAAGCCACCATGCATATTCCAGTTCAAGTACCAGCTCAACTTTTTACCTTACGGGCAATGTTACTGTTAAAGCGGGCGAAGACTACACCATATCCAATGAAAATCTCCTTGTAGAGAGCCTTTACGAAACTTCCCTTGAAATTACGGTATATGGAAATCTGTCCATTGTCAATTCAAGCATCGCACTTGACAATGTTTCCTATTCCAAAGTCCTGAATTTTTCCATATACATGGAACCGGGGTCAAGATTCACCCTGCAAAATTCATCTCTGGTTTTTCCGGGTGCACTGTATTTTACACGCAGTTATGCAAGGATAGCAAATTCATCGGTCAATTCATCTATATCAGATTTTCAGAACCCGTACGACTGTTCGTTGAGAATCTCCTCCAATTATTCGCAGATATCTATATGGCATAGCACTGTCAATGGCCTTTACAGGCAATATGAGTCATATGAGTATATAGATGGTTACCAGTACCTGTATAATACGCCCTACAGTTCAAGCAATTCGACAATACAGATGACGCCTGCCTCTCATCTACGAAAGGATGCCTACATAAACTCAGCAGTGATCAATGTAACCTACAGTTCAAAATACAATGAAAGTAGTAGTTACCTGAAAATTGGGTACGCTGGAAATCTGCTGAAAGAATACGAACTGCCCTTTAACTTATCAGAAAAGCAGGTTACTCAAAGCTTCAAAGTTAATTTCAGCGGCTTGGAGCATAATCTGACCTGGATGGAAAGCACCACAAATTTCTACGTGATCTCTGTGATTAACAGCCAGACTCCAATAACCATATACAACCTCAGCGAATTCTTCTATTCAAACGATACAGTTTCGCTCTATGGAAGTGGTCTTTATTCATACAACTTTTCAAATTCCAACGTAACAGTTTTCAATTCTTCCTTAGGCGTAAATGATGCTGTGAACGTTCTTGTAAGCGGGCAGTCAAATCCAGGCAAAATATACATGGATCTGATCAATTCTACCCTCGTCTTTGGTGACAGTTCTCTTTTGAATCAAGGCAGTTACAATGATCCATTCTTCCTAGACCACAATTCACGGATTTTCTTCTTGAGAGAAATAAAAGTTGATGCTTTCTCCCACAGCATTCCAGTACAGGGTCTACGATACAACTTATCGCCAAGCGACTCAGTGAATCTTGCAGGGAGTACTTTCCTAAAATCAATCAACTCCACAGGAAGCGGCTGGATATATGCTAAGAATTATGCTGTGGTTTATGAAATGGCCAATTTATCAGACGTTTTCAACTACACTGGCACATTCAGCATTTCTTCGGCTGGTAGCACCGGATATTTCTCGGTATCACCTTTTCCAACGCTGGACAAGGGGCCATTGAATTTCACGTTCGCTTCACTTTCAGTTCCCTATTCTATCTTTGATATACGCGGATTTAAAGTCTATGCCAATGGGTCCGGAGAGTTTGAACTGCAGTGGAATGGGAATCTAAGTGCCCTTGCAGATCTGAACTTGTCATGGGAACTTTGCACCTCTACCTCAGAAATTTCGAAAGGCAATACGAATATCAGCAATCCTGGAACGGCTGGAGGCCAGGTTATCCATATCAATTCGTTAAATAACTTGGAACCCGGAAATTATACCATCAAAGCCAAAGTGTTCATTAGTCAAGAGCACGCTTTCAATAATTCTGGCATTGTCTCTTCTGACTTCTTTCTTGGAATTCCAGCACCTACGGAACATGGAATAACTATCTTTAAGCAGGGCAGCATCGACGGCAAGATATGGGGTGTTTCCATAGGTAATAGTTACCTGTACAGCAATGGGACTGCGATATACACTAACATAACAGGAAACGCCACCGCCAAAATCATTGGGCCAAGTGGATATGAGTCTTCTCCTGCAACCATCAATTTGACGCCCAATCAGAGTCAATACAACATAACATTCTTCAGAATTCAGTATGATATAACATTTGAAAATGGCAATATCTCAAGGGGTAGCCAGTGGGAATTGATCATCGCCGGATCCAGATTGAGATCTGATAATGCAACAATAACAGTGGCTCTTCAGCCTGGCTCGTATAACTATGAAGCTGTTGATCCGCAGGGATATGCAATCCAGAATTCCACCGGAATAATTCAGGTAGGCAACTCCTCCTTCACAGTGAACCTGGTTTCAAAGAAGATCATTCCCCTTCCAGAAGCCATAGAGAAGCGGCTTTCTCTGCCTGAATATTACCTTCCAATAGCATTTGCATCTGTCATTGCAATTTCAATTGCCGGATGGAATGGCTCCCATACCTGGTACGTATGCAAGGCCTGCGGTTCAACCAGGAAAAGAAAGAGAAAACCATGCCCCTACTGTGGCAACAAATGGTCGAAGTGATCATTCTTTTATCCCACAGGGCAATTTTCCACCATGATTATTGCAGATGTTACTTTCTACCCCATCGGAAAAGGAGTCTCTGCCGGTGAAACCATAAAAGCTGCAGTCTCCAAGCTTAAAGAAAGCGGCCTCAAATGTTATCCAAACAGCATGGCCACTGTCGTTGAGGGCAAGACCCTGGACGAAATCTTCAGCGTGATTTCAAAGGTAGAGGCATTCATAGTATCACAGGGATTCCAGAGGGTCGAGACCATAGTGAAAGTTGACCACAGGCTGGATCTTGAAAACACCGTTGAAAGAAAACTTAAGGCTATAGGGGAAGCTTAAGGTAACAGTAAGAATGGCAAAACCTGCAGTTTTTGTGGACAGGGACGGGACATTGAACAGAGATTGTCCCTACTGCCATGACCCTAAGGATCTTTTCGTGTACGCTGATACTGTGATAGCCCTTAGGGAATACCAGTCCAGAGGTTATTATGTCTTCCTGGTTTCTAACCAGTCTGGGCTTAACCGTGGATTTTTCACAAGAAAAGAGATGGACGATTTCAACAATGCTCTTTTCAGTGAGATGGAAGCAATGGGTGTCCATGTTGACGATGCCTTTATCTGCCCCCATACTCCAGAGGAGCATTGCAGGTGCCGCAAACCAGAACCTGGGTTGATAGAACAGGCCATGGAAAAATATGATATCGATATCCCTAATTCTGTATACTTAGGCGACAGGGATGACCTTGACGGGGAGCTGGCCAGGTCGTTCGGAATGAAATTCATTTTGGTGAACCACTGACCTCTTTCCAATGATACTTTAATAATTTTCAAGATCCTTGAGGTCTGGATGAAAGGTATCTTTGCCTATACTTTCCTGGACAGGTACGGGAACACTTTATGGTCTGAGAACGGCCATTTGCCCCTTATGCCTGCTTCGAACATGAAAATTGTAACGGGATATGCTGCATATAAGACCTTGGGAAAGGATTTCAGCTTCAAGACTTCATTTGCACATGAAGGGTCAAAATTGTCAGTATCCGGTGACCCAACACCTCTTCTCGACGGGCCAGCCATCAGCAGGCTCATGGGGCAGCTATCGGGCAATGATGTGAATTTCACAGAAGTTGCATACAGCAATTCTCCCATAGATTCCATGCCCTACCTGCCATCCTGGGAACTTGAGGACAGGAAGTACACATACCAGTCAAGGATCACCCCTTTCTCTGTAAACGAAGGAAGCGTTCCCAGGGGCAAAGCTTTGCCTGAAATTTCGCAGCTAGTGAATCCGCATGGATCGGAGCACAGGCCCTCCAGAAACCCCATGAAACTTCTAGAGTCGGCCATAAGGTCGGCCGCTTCAAAACCCAGGAAAAATGTGGCAGGCAATGTGCAGGAGCAGGTATGGCATTACGAAAGCCTGCCAGAAGTAATATCCCATATGGAAACTGTATCCTGCAACTTCTCAGCTGAAATATTGCAAAAATATGTCGGGCATCATTCCTCCGGAAAGAAAGGAAGCTGGAGAAACGGAACCAGGGCAATTTTGAACTTTCTCAATAAACTGAATCTGGATACAGAGGGAATAGCTATTGCAGACGGATCTGGGCTTTCACGGATGAATTTGCTTAAAACAGACCTTCTTGCATCTCTCATTCATGCCATAAGGGAGAATGGAGACATAGAATTCCTACAATTGCTCCCATCTCCTGGAAACGGCACTCTTAAGAACAGGCTTACAGATCTTGCAAATCTCGGCATTCATGCAAAGACAGGCAGCATTGGCCACTGCGCCTCCCTCACTGGCTTTATGGTTAAACCAGAAGTATCTTTCAGCATAATAATCAATAATTCAACGGACCCTGGCCAGGACCTGCCGGTTCAAATAGACTCTTTCCTTGCCGAAATGGCAAAGAAATTCTGAATTGACTTCAGGGCCATTGCCGAAGCAAATCGGGATACCTGCTTTTTATGAAATGGTAGGAATAGGAAGCAATGAGATCCCTCGCAACAGGGGCAGGCAAATTTTCTGTGAGGGCAATTAGAAAGGTCGTTTTTCCGTTATTCCTGAAAAATATGAGATCATTCCAGACCTTGTCCAGGACCCCGCTTTTGCCGCCCGATTCAATGGCCTCAGGAAGATAAAATGCAAACTTTGACCTGTCAAACTGTGTTTTCATGATCCCCAAGAATAATTGGCGGTCTTCAGATTCTAAGATGTCGCCACATGTGGCACCATAAAAAAGCCTGTGCAAGTCCGCTACCGTTGTATGGTTTTCCTTTCCGGATTTTCTGGCATCTGCATCCAGGAAACGCCTGTCAAAAGAAGTGCCAGGATAACCCTCTTCAATGAGGAAACTGTTCATCCTGCCAATTCCTATTTTATCCAGAAAGTAATTTGCAACAGAATTGTCACTTATATCGGTCATAAGTGCCAGCAGGCCATCAAGGCTTATCCTGCTTCCCTTGAAATACCTGAGAATGGTGTCATCAGTCAACTGTATTTCATCAGTTGAAACCATGCTTCCGAATTCTCTGCGGTTTTTCAGTACATAGAGAAATATGAACGGCTTGACAATACTGGCTGAAACTCTCGGAAGATCAGGATTTACCAGTTGTATGGCCTCCAGGTCCTGGTATGCACCCATTGAAATACTGCTGCTGTAGTCAGCGATTATCCTGTCTACCTTATCCTTGCTTAGCACACAGTCAAATTTTCCCGTTACATTTAAATTTAGTTCCAGTGCAACTCAAAATAGGCTTCAATGGAATTTAATATTTCAAGGATATACTTTCACTGAATAACATGACTGCCTTTGTTTTCCCTCCTTTTGAAAACCGCAACGGCCGCCTTACTCTGGAGAATGTCGATCTCGTGGACCTCGTGGATGAAATGGGTTCCCCATTGCTTGTAGTCTCTGAAAAAATGATAAGGGAAAACTACAGTAAACTTGAGAGCGCTTTCAGGAAGAGGTACAGCAAATTTTCTGTCAGATATGCGGTAAAATCGTATCCCAACCTTGCTGTAATTTCCATACTGCGTCAGGAAGGTGCCGGGGCAGACTGTTCAACCCCTGAAGAGATAAAGATTGCAAACCTTGCGGGCATTGCATACAAAGACATTGCTTTCACACCAAATAATGCGCACAAAAGTGAATTGGAGTATGGAATAGAAAAAGGGGTGGCAATAAACTTCGACGACATTCCTCAGATGAGGTTGGTGAAAGATAGGTTGCCGGAAGTGGTTTCATTCAGGGTAAATCCGGGAGTCGGGGGCGGGGAATTTCCGGGAATAATTACGGCAGGACCAAAAGCCAAGTTTGGAATTCCAGTAAATCTTGTGGCCGACGCATTCAGAGAAGCTAAAAATTCCGGCGCAGTTAAATTCGGAATGCAGATGATGGCAGGATCTAACGTGCTGGACTGGAAGCACTTCGATGCAGTTACAAAGGCATATTTTGATCTTGCCGGGAAAGTCTCGGCAGAACTTGGCATTCAGTTCCAGTATCTGGACATAGGTGGCGGTTTCGGTGTCCCTTACAGGGAAGGGCAGGAAGCGCTAGACCTTGAAAGATCTGCAGAATGCATCGTAAATAACCTGGAAAATGCCTGCAGCAAATATGGGATGGAGGAACCAGTCCTAATGGTAGAACCCGGCAGGTCTCTTGTTTCTAACTCTGCTGTCCTCCTGGGCAAGGTCACCAATGTAAAATCCTATGACAAGACCTTCGTGGGCACAGACATCGGGATGAATTTTCTTCTTAGGCCGGCGCTGTATGGCGCATTTCACCACATTGTCATTGCCAACGGCCTTCAAAGGGAATTACAGGGTGAAGTTGACATAGTGGGCCAGATATGTGAAAGCACCGACAAGATCGGCAAAGACATAATGTTTCCAAGGGCCGAGGTTGGGGATACAGTGGCAGTATTCAATGCCGGGGCTTATGTTTCAAGCATGAGCAGCAATTACAATGGGCACCTTAGGCCTGCAGAGGTTCTCTTTGGGAAGAAGGGGATTTCTGTTATCAAGGAAGCAGAATCATCATCTGACCTGGTCAGAGGAATGAACATCCCTGATTACCTAAAAGCATAGGAAACTGCACATAAGGGAGAAAGGAAGGCCAACCAAATTTTTTCTCATTACAAGCCATATGAAACCAAGGAATTTTGGTATAAATTATGATATTTGATTGATGTATTCGTTGAACGCAGAAATCCTGCCTAATGCGTTATCACGATTTCGTGCGGATGAATTCATTCTACGTGGAAGCAGTAATTTAGCTGGCATAAAGAATGAGGGTGCCGGAAATTTCGCATATTTGATATCAGCCGCGAAATTGATACTATTTAACCGTTATCCCAAATTGAAGAAACCTTACTCCCGGATCTTTATTTCGAACTTAAATTGTAAGTTTATTATAATTTATGGTATTTTATAAAACGAACCTTTAAATACCATAGTTTGTTTTGCGAGAGCATGAGTATCAAAGCTCCTAAACTCGCCGTAATGGCGATAGTGGTGGCTTTTGTCTCCTTAAATTTTGTTGCAGTTGCAACAGGGGCAACGTCATCCACGCCTTCAGGGCAAGTAACCATCGGTACAGCAGTATCGACCACCATTACTGACCTGAATCCATTCACTGCAACCAATAGCATTGCAGCGGACCTGGTTCAGGAAATGTACGCAGATAATCTGTTGTACATGTGGCCGAACGGAAACTTGACTTCTTGGCTCGCAGAGAACTATACTGTGACGGACCACAGCAATGGAACTGAGACCATATTGTTCCACCTGAACCCCAACGCTCAGTGGGTAAATGGTTCAAAGACAGCTGGTCAGATAACCTCAAAAGATGTTCAGTTCACCTTCCAGATACTTATGAACAACAATACGCTGAACCAGGCTGAAGGCGGAGTGGCAGACAACCTCACATCCGTGACGACACCTAACAACACAACAGTTGTTTTCAACTTTAACAAGACAAGCACACTGTGGTTGACCTATGTTTCTCAGCTCACAATACTTCCTTCCGCATGGGCAAAATATGACAATGGAAACCCAGCAAACATTGGAAGCTTCTCAAACATGTTCGCAAAAATAGGCCAGGAAATATCGGCTGGTCCATTCTACCTGAACAGCTCGAACAGCCAGGGTGCCACACTTAAGGCAAACACCAACTTCTGGATGGGAGTTCCAAAGACCCAGACACTGTACTTTGAGGAATTCAAGAGCACAACTGCCTCTACGGAAGCCCTCAAAACTGGAGCAATTGCAGCAGAAATACCTGCAACAAGCGATTACAACTCGCTTTCAGCAACTCCTAACATAACAAATGTTGTTTTCCCCGCACCTTATATCGTTAACCTGTGGTTCAATGACCATGCCGCTCCATTCAACAACGTGCACATCAGAATGGGAATGGCATATGCAATCAACAAGACACAGATCATGGTTAAGGCAGAAGACAACCAGGGTGTAGCTGGCTCACAGAATGTTTCATACGGAGGTCTCCCCACAGTTCTCAAACAGTGGTGGTCAAGTGGTCTTACATACTACCCATACAACACAGCACTGGCAATGCACCAACTTGAGATGGCTGGATACCACTACAACCAAACGACCCACCTGATGGTAAACAATACCACAAATGCAAACATCAACGTGACAATAGTTGACCCATCTATTTCAGACTGGGAGGCTGCAGCTACATTGATTGCAACAGACCTTCAGGCCGTTGGAATTAACGCAGTACTTGAAGTGACTCCAATAAGCACATGGGCAAACGACGTATTCACTGCAAGCAACTTCGTGAACGGTATCTGTACATACTACGGATATGTGCCGTCAATAACAAACCCGTCCTATGACCTTCAGGAACTGTATGGATACAATGGCGGTTGGAACGCTGAGAACTACACAAACAAGACAGTCGACTCACTGCTGAACCAGTCTCTCTCAATGACAAACCAGACACAGCTCAAGACAACTCTGGACACAGTTCAGCAGATCATCGATGAGCAGGTGCCTGTAGTTCAGATTGAGAACGCCTATAACTACTACGCATACAACAACAAAGAGGTCAACGGATTCCTGTCCAACATCAGTATATTCAACCCATACAACCTGATGCAGGTCTATCCTGTGACTTCGAGCAATAACAACGGCAGCGCTGGCCTATCAGCCCTCGACTATGGAATAATAGGCGCAGTTGTGGTCGTTGCAGTAGGAGGAATTGCTGGATACGCAATCAGCAGAAATAAGAAGAAAAAAGATGACTAAATACGAATTGCAGTGATACCTAATGGAAGTCGCATAAATGATTACGAAAAGATATCTTGCAACTCGTAGCATATATGCTATTGCAACAACTTTTGTTGCAATAGTAATTAATTTTTTATTACCAAGATTAGTACCGGGAAACCCTGCAGTTACAATTCTTGCAACTAAGTACCATTACCTGCCTCCTGGGCAAGTAAAGCTACTGGAATCTGAATTTGGCCTCACAAACGCCAGTCTGCTTTCGCAGTTTGAGACCTATATTGTTCAACTCTTCCATGGAAACCTTGGAGTTTCCTTTTACTACT
>JAJZKS010000214.1 GCA_021850835.1 Thermoplasmata archaeon | reverse complement strand
TGAGTCAGAGCCAACTTTTTGCATATTCTGGCCTTCTCAATGATCTTTACACCGGATATGGCGTTTACAAAACCTTCTCCATAATTCTGCCGGGGTCACTCGTACTTCTTAACATCTTCAGTTATACCGGAGGTTTCATGAGCACCCTCAAGACGCAGGAAGACAACCTATCGTACAGCTATATGAGCAGGGACATAGACGAGAGGCTCAGAGCAGTCAGGTCTGCCCCAAAGGTTCAGGTCGCCGGCAGAAGAGCCATAAAAGAGTTCACTGACGGAACCAATGACGATGAGGAGGGGGTTGGGGGCTGGAGCTATCTATAGTAATGCATAACAATTTTTTACCACCATAATCATAACCTTTCACCAATGATAGACATTAAGCTTCTCCGGGAAAAACCAAATTTGTTTTATGATTCATGCAAAGCCAGAGGCTTTGATACCAAGGTTCTAGACCAATTTTTCCAACTGGATGAAAAATGGAGGGAGAATTTAAAAGCCATAAACCAGTTGAAACACGAGAAGAACACGCTTAGCCTGGAAGTTGCCAAGGCGATGAAAGAGGGAGCCGAACCATCGGGAATAAAAGACAAGGTTAGGGAGATCAACATAAGGATCGACCAGTTTGAAGTCGAGCAGAAGGAAATTGAGGAGTCCAGGACCCGTATTGTAAGGATAATTCCCAATTTGCTTGACAAAGAGGCCCCCAGATGCCTTACTGAAGAAGAAGCCGCCCTCGTTCATACCTGGGGAAAAGCCAAGGTTTTCCCTGAAGACCTTGACACATTCAGGAAGTCAAGCGGCGGGATGGAGTATGAGCTGCTCCAGAGCAGGCCAACAAGCCATGTGGATCTAGTGCAGGATATGGGCATTGTGGACCTTGAAAGAGCTGCAAAGACCTCTGGAGCAAGGTTCTATTACATGAAGAACAGGCTGGTTAAACTGGAGCTTGCACTGGTGAATTACGCTCTGGACTTTCTTTCGGAGAGGGGGTTTGATCTTGTCGAGCCACCGTTCATGCTAAACTACAAGGCAATGGAAGGTGCAACTGACGTGGAGACATTCAAGGACACACTTTACAAGATTGAAGGTGAAGACCTCTACCTCATTTCGACGGCAGAACACCCGCTTGCGGCTTTCTTCCAGGATGAGATATTGGAGGAGGGAGCTTTGCCAATCAGGCTGGCGGGAGTCTCGCCATGCTTCAGGAAAGAAGCAGGATCGCATGGCAAGGACACTAAGGGAATCTTCAGGGTGCATCAGTTCACAAAGATTGAACAGTTCATCTACTGTAAGCCAGAGGACTCGTGGGATTTCTTTAAGGAGCTTGTGAAGAATTCGGAAGACATGTTCAGGAGCCTTGAGTTGCCATACAGAGTTGTGAATATTTGTTCAGGTGACCTGGGAAACCTTGCTGCCAGAAAATATGACATAGAGGCATGGTTTCCGTCACAGGGAAAATTCAGGGAAGTCGTGTCAGCGTCAAACGATACAGATTACCAGGCCAGGTCTCTCAATGTAAGATACAGGGCCAAGGGAGGAAACAGGTTTGTGCACACCCTCAACAGCACAGCAGTTGCAACCACAAGAACACTTGTTGCCATAATGGAAAATAACCAGCTGAAAAATGAAACCGGCTTCCGGGTGCCGAAAGCGCTGGTCCCATACACTGGTTTCGAAACTATTGCAAAATAAATATTTACCTTGACCTTTCTGCGTAAGCCATCTTTGCAGAAGTCGGGGAAAATTTTTTCCACCTGTCAAGGATGGGGAGCCTGTCCTCGTTTACCTGGTCCATGACATTGAGATAGGAAAGAATCCCGTTTACTGCCTTGTCTGCATCCCTAACGGCGCTTATAAGGTCTCTAGAGGCATTTGTGGAGTCACCGCCGGAGAAAACGCCCTTGAGTGAAGTCATTCCGGCTTCATTTGTAATTGGCTGTCCCTGTGGGGTCAGCCTGAGGTTCCTGAGGTATTCATCTCCCATGAAGCTGTAATCGGTTTCCTGGCCAGTTGCTTCGATGATGTAGTCCACGTCAATCTCATGAACCTTGTCCTTTATGGGCACCGGCTTGGCGCGGCCTCCCTTCTCCGTGACCATTTCATTCTGCCAGTACCTTAATTTTACTGCCCTGTTGCCCTCTTTGACATATTCAAATGGAGTAACTTCCCATACATAGTTGACCATTTCCTCAATGGATTCCTCCATTTCCTCGTCTGCATTCATGCTTGGGTAGCCCGGGCGGTCAATTTCCCTTCTTCTGTACATAATGTATACGTTCTTTGCCCCAAGTCTCATGGACGTCCTGGAAGAATCGTTGGCGGTGAAACCGCCTCCGATAACAACAACACTCTTCCCCACATCGATAATTTCGCCGAAACTCACCCTTCTAAGAAATTCAGTCGCATGTATAACGTTCTCCGCATCGCTTCCCGGAGTGCCCGTCATGTGTGGCTTCTGGTTCCCGACGGAAATGTAAACCGCGTCGTGAGATTTCATAATATCGTCAAAACTTACGTCCTTGCCAATCTCTGTATTGAGCCTGACATCCACACCCTGGGAAATGATAAACCCAATCTCCTTGTCAAGGACCTCCTGTGGAAGCCTGTATCTGGGAATGCCTGTTTTCATAAAGCCTCCCAGTGCAGGGAGCTTTTCGTAAAGTGTAACCTTGATGCCCTGGATTGAAAGGTAAAATGCGGCAGTCAAGCCCGATGGGCCACCACCAATAACAGCAACTTTCTTGCCAATAAACTTCTTCCTCGGCAGGTTGAGCAGTTGCCCATAATCACTGAACTTGTCAGCGGCATACCGCTTGATATGCCTGATGGCTATTGGGCCACCAGTGTCATACATGACACAGATGTCTTCACAAAGATGCGTACATACCCTGCCAATAATAGCAGGGAATGGAAGATTTTCAAAAACGATTCTCACAGTCTGGGCAGGATCTCCAACTGCTGTGCTGTTTATATAGCCCCCAATGTCGAGACTGGCCGGGCATGCCTGTGTACAAATGTTACAGCCTATACACCGGCTGGATTCAGCCACAGCTTCGCTATCGCTATACTCCTTGACTGGTTCCAGCTGGAAACTCTTAACCCTCTTTTGGGGGTCTTCATGCGCTATTTTGACACGCTCAAAATTAAGCATTGTTCGACCCTTCCCTTAAATCTCCACATTAATTATAAAGATTTTTTTACAGATAAAGCAAATTTCTGATTCCCATAGAATTTTCACCTATCAGGTTATCCTTGGTATGACTAGCATTGCAAAAAACAGGTTGAAGAGCACAATTATGCTCATTAACACGTATAGCCTGTTCTTGTCCTTTAGGAAATCAATGATTGAGATGAAAACAACAGATATTGGGGTAAATATGAGCACCCAGAGCCCTGTTGTTATATAATAAATGCCGTCCAGCGAGGCAAGCCCTGCCGGTATTCCCCCCAACGGTATGAAATGTGAGTTGAAACTGTTGTTGAAATCGGAAAGATAGGAAAGAGTGTGGTTCATGCCACCATTCCTTACAAAGAGCAAAACTGTTCCCGCAAGGATGAAAAACAGGCTTATTATGACCCCAGTCCTCAGTGTGTAACTGGTAATAAGGTCAAGATCAATTTCCTTTTGCATCTACTTTTTCACCTCTCATAGTATGGACGTACAGCCCCAGGATCATAATTACAGAGAAT
>JAJZKS010000213.1 GCA_021850835.1 Thermoplasmata archaeon | reverse complement strand
ATGGTGTTTCGGCGATGATATCAGCACAGACACAATAATACCATCAAAATGGAAGACCGCTTCGTTTGAGCTTGCTGACCTTGGCAAGCATGCCATGGGAGGAATAGATGAGAATTTCGGAAGCAAAGTGTCCCCGAACGATATACTTGTGGCAGGCGTCAACTTCGGCTGTGGCTCAAGCAGGGAACAGGCCCCAATGGCACTCAAGGGATGCGGCATCAAGGTGGTCATTGCAAAGACATTTGCGAGGATTTTTTTCAGGAACTGCATTAACATAGGCCTCTACCCCCTTGAACTCGACTGGGGGGACGGCTTCTTCAACACCGGGGATGAAGTCCAGGTGGATTTCTCGAGCAAGACCGTAAGGAATCTTACAACCGGCAGATCCCTTGAATTTAACCCTCTTCCCGCATTCCTTGAAGAGCTTTTCAACGCTGGAGGCCTGAAATCCTTCCTGATGGAGGGAAAAAACCTCATGGAGCTGGTAAATACACAGGGGAACTCAAATTAAAGGAGCAATAAATCAATGAAACCTGACAAGAAATATGATATGGTTGTTGTAGGGGGCGGCAACGCCGCCCTCAATGCAGCCATGAGCGCAAAGGAAAGTGCACCTTCCCGAAAGATCCTGATGATCGAAAGGGCGCCGAGGGATTTCAGGGGTGGCAATTCCAAGTACACAAGAAGCATCCGGTACGTCCACGACCACGACAACTTCAGCAGCGGGCCGTACACCAAGGAGGAATACATCCAGGATGTCATGAAAATCAACAAGGGGGAATCCAACCCTGACATTCTGAATCTGGTTGTGGACGGTTCCAAGAAAATGCCAGCATGGATGATGAAGCACAAGATTGTTCTCAAGCACGCTGTGAAAGGCGCTTTTCATTACAACACTGCCAATGCCTTCATCCTTGGGGGAGGCAAGCAACTCCTGAACACCTATTATGATGTTGTTGAGAGGCTTGGGGTGCAGGTCGTCTATGAGACTATGGTGAACGATATTACAAAAACTGAAAACGACACCATCAACATGAGCGTTGAAAGCAACGGCAATTCGTTCAACATAGAAGCCGACAGCCTCATTGTTGCCTCCGGAGGGTTCGAGGCGAACATGGATTACCTTAAGGAAGCCTATGGGGACAGGGCAAACAACATCGTTGTGCGTGGCGCCAAGTACAATACCGGGATACCGCTGAAAGCACTATACAGGATGGGCGCCAGCAGCATAGGGAGGCCTGACCAGGCACACTGGACCGCCGTCGATGCCAGGGCACCAAAATTTGATGGCGGCTTTGTAACCAGGATCGACCTCATTCCACTGGGCATTGTGGTAAACAAGTTTGCAAAGAGATTCTACGACGAAGGTGAGGATCTCTGGACCAAGCGGTATGTCCTTTGGGGGCACCTGGCAAGGGACCAGCCAGACCAGATTGTGTACGTAATAATTGACAGCAAGATGATGGGCGAGACCCTCGTTCCAATGTATGAAGGAATAAAGGCAGACACCATCGAGGAACTTGCCAAAAAAGTGAGCCTTGATCCTTCCGCGCTGAGGAGCACTGTGGAGGAATTCAATTCCCACGTTACTGAGGACGTGAAATATGACCTTTCAAAACTCGACGGGAAAAGGACAAACGGCCTGAGCCCTGACAAGTCAAACTGGGCAAGAAAACTGGACAAGCCTCCGTTCTACGTCTGGCCTATGCTGCCGGGCATAACATTCACATTCCAGAGTGTAAGGATAGACACACAGACAAGGGTCCTGGACCAGAACAACAAGCCCATTGACAACGTATATGGGGCTGGTGAACTGACTTCAGGAAACATATACGGGCGCGGTTATGTTGGAGGGACAGGCCTTGTCATTGGCACTGTAACTGGAATAACCGCCGGAAAGGAGGCCGTGAAACATGACTGATTTGAATTTAATGGAACTGAACAATCTAAAGGAAGAGGATGAGAGCATCCGGCAGTACATGATATGCAATGCATGCCGTCACTGTGAAGGGTTCTGCCCCGTATGGGACGCCATGGAAAGGAGGAACTTTTTCGAAGCGAAGGACATCAAGTTCTTCTCCTATCTCTGCCATGACTGCAGGGACTGCTTTTATGCGTGCCCTTACAGCGAACCCCATGAATATGGCCTGAATATACCTAAGATAAACAGCGAAGCCCGTGTAGAGATACACAGGAATGAGACCTGGCCCAAGCCACTCACGAAGGTGCTCAATGGGACCTATCTTGCGGGAACTGCCATTCTTGCAGTGTCAGCCGCGTTGCTCTTTTCTGTTTCTATTTACATGAATGGCCTGTCTACGCTATTTGCCCCCCAGGCAACGGTGTATTCCGTGGTGCCATATGATCTCCTGGTTTCCGTTGGAATGATTCTTGGCGTGTATGTAGTTGCAATGTGGATCGTTCAGGGAGCCATATTCTGGAAGGACATTGGCGGCGACCGTGCCGGTTTGTTCAATTTGAAGTCCCATGCCCTTGCAATTCATGATGCACTGACGCACAGGTGGTTCAAGGGTGGAGGCGTAGGTTGCGATTACCCCAGGGAAGTGGGTAGCAGAACAAGAATGGTTTTCCACATGCTCATGTTCTTCGGCATTTTGCTCACAATCCTGGCTACATCATCCGCAGCGGTGATACAGCACCTCATAGGATACTTCCCGCCTTACCCCATACTCTCCCTGCCGGTGCTGTCTGGAACCGTAGGTGGGCTGATGATAATCGTTGGCGCCCTTGGCTTCTTATACATGAAGGCTGTATCGGACAAAAGCAAAGCTAGCAGCACCATGATTAAGATGGATTACTGGGTTGTCTACCTTCTCCTGCTAACAGCAATAACAGGCATGCTTTCCCTTGTTACGAGAACATCCTCTTTTATGGGCTTTATTTTCCTCATACACCTGGCTTTCGTAGGCACCCTGTTCATAGTTGCGCCGTACAGCAAGCTAAACCACATAGTGTTCAGGTACCTTGCCCTGGTGAAGGAGAAGTCAGAAGTCCACGCACAGCTGAAAGCCGTAAGGACAACGACCTATGCAAAGCAGGGATAGGTCCCCTATCTTTTTTTAACCCAATTTTCTTTTTGCTGACAAACTTTAACCAATTCTTTTTCTTGAATTCAACACATTAGCATTCCTTTAATGATAGGCATAGGCAAATTTCATCATATGGTGCCATTGTGTGAATGTTAAAAGTGTTCATTTACAATCTATCCATTAAGACATTTGTTTTCATGAAGGGTGTTGTTTGGAATTAAAAACAGATATCTTATAAATGTGCCATAAGCTCGCAGGTGTGGAAGGATTCCAAACTGAGGGTAACGCCACTGGCAATAATATAAAACGATATACGGGCGTGAAAAACAGATAAATTGTAAAAATTAGAATAATAGAATAAATAAGGGTGGTGTTAACCACCATTCAATAAATTATGCTTTGTCCAGTTCCAGGATCTGTTCCTGTATGTCTTCCAGGCTTACCCTCTCAATCCTGTATTTCCTCATGACCGGGAAATAAGCCACAAGAACACCGATTACACCAAGGAGGCCATAGAAGAGGAACAGCCTTGAAACATCGTTTCCTGCAAAGAGCAATGGTGTAAGCAGCAGCCCTATTGCGCTCGAAAGCCTGTCGCCAGTCATGACAACTCCACTGGCAAAACCCCTGAACTCAGTTGGGAAGAGCTCTGA
>JAJZKS010000212.1 GCA_021850835.1 Thermoplasmata archaeon | reverse complement strand
GCAATGGAGTGAGCAAGGCAACTGCCGTGGGAAGGTGGTGGCACTCAGCAGCAAGGGATGGTATAATATTTCCCAAATCTTTTGGCGAGGTGCACAAGAAATACAGGACTCCAGCAAAGGCAACAATGGCCTGGATCCTCTCCTCCTTCGTCCTTGATGTCCTTATGGGATTGAAATTTGGACCTAAGGACGCAGCCTTTGTACTGGAGGCTGGAACCGGTATTTCCATAATTATAGTACATGTCCTGGCTAATACTTCACTGACATTCTATGGTTTCCGAACAAAGGAGTTCAGAACTCTCAGTTTCGGGCTTGCACCTATTGTCTCATCGCTGATCGGATTCATAGTCATATATTTCTCAATAACTGACATAATTTCGAAATACCTTGCAAATCCCACATCTGGAGTTGATACAGCATATCTTGCATCTTTCATTATAACGATTCTCTGGGTGGTTGTTGGAGGAGGGCTCATTACCTATTACTATTCAAAGAAAAAGCCAAAAACCCTCAGAGAGGCGGGAGAGTTCGACATAGAGGATCAGCCAAGCTGATCAATATTTTTAATAATATTATAAATTGAGCAAACTTAATATTTATTATTGCATGTGACAAAACATGAGCAAAGAAGAGGAATCGAGGGAAGTTCTCCCCACGAAAGAATACTACAACCCAAAAATGGGGAATTATCAGGAGATATACAGGAAATCTATAGAAGAACCTGACAGGTTCTGGCAGGAACAGGCCAGAATCCTGGACTGGTTCAAGGGTTTTGATAACGTTCTGGACGACAGCAACCCCCCATTCTATAGATGGTTCAAGGGCGGAAAACTCAATCTCTGCTACAACGCCGTTGACAGGCATGTAAAGATGCACAGAAGGAACAAGGCAGCTTACATCTGGGTTGCTGAGAACGGGGACGAGAAAATCATCACATATGACGGCCTCTACAGACGGGTCAACAATTTTGCCAAGGCTCTTCTTGATATGGGGATGAAGAAGGGAGACCGTGTTGTAATCTATCTTCCAATGATACCAGAGGCCCCGGTAGCACTTCTTGCTTGTGCCAGAATTGGAGTGATATTCTCATTCGTATTTGCTGGATTTGGAGCAGGTGCCCTTGCCGACAGGATAAAGGATTCAGGAGCAAAGATGCTAATTACATCTGATGGCGCTAACAGGTCAGGAAAAGTTATCGACCTCAAGGGAATAGTTGACGAGGCACTTGAACAGACATCCACTGTTGGAACAGTTGTTGTGGTCAAGAGAACAGGCAATGCAGTTAACATGGAAGAAGGCAGGGATATATGGTGGCATGATGTTGTCAAGGATGGCCAGGCATATGTAGATCCTGAGTGGATGGACTCAACAGATCCCCTGTACATACTGTACACATCAGGCACAACTGGAAAGCCAAAGGGTGTTCTTCATGGTACAGGAGGATATGGTGTCTGGGTAGCCAGTACATTGAAATGGGCATTCGATCCGCAGGAGGACGATAGATGGTGGTGTGCAGCAGACATTGGCTGGGTGACAGGGCACAGTTACATAGTGTTCGCTCCTCTGATTCTCGGACTCACATCCATAATGTACGAAGGTGCGATAACATTCCCGGCTCCAGACAGGATGTGGGAGATAATTGAGAAATACCGTGTAAACATACTCTATACCTCACCAACTGCTATACGTACCTTAATGAGGTATGGGGAAAAGTATCCAAGGATGCATGATCTTTCCACTCTCAAAACTCTTGGAACTGTGGGAGAACCAATAAATCCAAGTGCCTGGAAATGGTACTATGAAAATATCGGATATTCCCGATGCCCAATAATCGATACATACTGGCAGACTGAAACCGGAGGGTTTGCAATATCTCCGAGCCTTAATCTCGGGCTTCCTCCACTTAAGCCAGGATCAGCTACTTTCCCGATGCCTGGCATAGAGCCAACAATACTGACAGATTCTGGCATGGAGGTAAAGCCCAATGAAAAGGGGTTCATTGTCTATAACAGGCCATGGCCCGGAATGTTCATGACCCTGTACAACGATCCTGACAGGTTCAAGTCCGTATATTTCGAGAAGTTCAAGGGAAAATACTACTGTGGGGATTATGCAGTCAAGGACTCAGATGGATATTACTGGCTCCTTGGAAGGGCTGATGAGGTTCTTAATGTCTCCGGCCACAGACTTGGAACAATAGAGGTGGAGGATGCCCTGATAGCATCTCAGGAAGTTGCCGAAGCTGCAGTCTTTGGAAAACCAGATGATGTAAAAGGAGAGGTTATAGTTGCTTTTGTAGTGGTGAAGGAAAACTCCGTAAATGACAGGGACATTGTGCCAAAACTGAGAAAAAGAATCAGGGAGGACCTCGGCCCTGTATATGTGCCGGAGGAGATACACGTTGTGAAATCACTGCCGAAGACCAGGAGCGGAAAGATCATGAGAAGAGTGGTAAAGGCTGTAGCTCTTGGGCAGGTCCCGGGAGATATAAGCACGCTGGAAAACTCTGCTTCTGTTGAGGAGGTTAAACTTGCAATTGAGGAATTCAAGAAAGTAGCAAACAATTAATCTTGGAACTTCACCTGGTTATTTTTTTTTTTAACTTTAACTAATTTTCCTTGGCTGCGTTATTACAGGACCCGGGTTCTCACATATGCATAAGGCAAGAAGCACCTGTAAATATCTGGATCTATTGTTGATAGTTGTTTCATGTACTGCCGCTGTTCAATTCAGCAAAACAAAGAGTTATGGATAGTTCCTAATTTTCGCTCTGTCTTATTTCCTTCAATGCTTCCCTGTCCCTGCAGTAAAGGTAAGGGGCCAGGTCAAGCGAGGGCGGGGACCTCTGCAATATTTTGCTGTATACATTTCTGAGATTCTTATCCACCTCTGTACAATAGCCTTTCCATGTAACCCCCAGTGATTCCACATACATTTTCTCCACTCCTGTGGCTATTTCATGTGCATAAGGGTATTCATAACCGTTATCTGACATCCATTTTTCTGGAAGTTCATGGTGTAGCCCTATGCTTTCCACAGTGCTCACCTCTTTTCCCTCCACTTTAAAGAATGGAGGGAAATGTTCATCCAGGTAGATCGTTTTTCCATCCATGGAGTAACCTCCTGTGTATTTTATGTCATAGTGAAGGCTTACCCTGACATCCCGGGCCCTTTTCAATTCAATTACGGTGCCTATCACTCTTTTATCCTGAGTCACATTGTTCCCTTCAACATTCAGAATTGACCCAACCTTAGGGAGAAATTCTGCTCTTACCTTAACATAGGATGGCTCAAGATATTCAATTGCCATTACTGTGAATTTTTTCTTAGACCCATCTTTTTCAGTAATATGTTCAACCACTTTATACTCGGTCATTGTAATATCAACATAAATGTGGATTATTATCCTTCCGGTGCCTAAAAAAAGAAAGAATAAACTGTGGATGCAGATGCAATATTAACTGTTTATTAGGAAACGCTCTTTATTGAATCAGTGTTCTGTCTTGAGGGCGTATCATTCATCATTGTGAGCGGTCTGGTTCGTAATGTAGAGCAACAACACCATTTTCAAAGGCAGTGGAAGAGACAAGAGTTAGGTTGTGCCTCCTTTTTTCGTCCCGGAAAAGAGACCTGCCAGCTCCAAGGATAATTGGCCTGATTCTGATACGGTATTCATCCACAAGATCGCTTCTTACTAGAGATGAAACAAGGGTTCCGCTGCCCACAAT
>JAJZKS010000211.1 GCA_021850835.1 Thermoplasmata archaeon | reverse complement strand
GTTAGGCGTGTAGTAAAGATTATTGGAGAGGGGCCGGACATCGGTTCTTTTTTGGCCCAGGAATTGCCACCTGGAAAATTCTATGTGAGGTTCCAGGATGCTGGAAACTGCCATAACTCCAGCATTGAGCCTGAAATCGGGGATATGCTCGGAGGAATGGGGCGAGTATCATTCAGTAACCCTGACTTCGTGGTGCGTGCCTATCATCTGGACAAATGGTATGTGGGAATAGAACTTTTCTCCGGAATCGGCAGGGACAGGGCGGAGGAGCATCCCAAGACGCTTACTCACGCAAATATCCACTACATCCTTGAAGGGGACGTAGACCCTGACAAGGCAAGAAAGGCCATAGGGCTTTCCCTGACAAAGTATTGCAGTGTTTCGATTATTGTGAAAAGGGGAGGTGCTGACCTGAGGTATTCCCTCACGATCAATAATGAGGAAATAGACACAGAAAGAGTGCCGGATGAAGCAATTGCTTCTCCAGCATAACCTTACAGGTTCTTCAGCCCATTCCCCGTCATGACGAGAAGCTTTTTCCCAGTTCCCCTAAATTTCTTCTGGGCAGCGAATACTGTTGCAGAACTGTATTCCACAAGTATCCCCTTTGAGGCAAGTTCCTGCCTTGCCTGAATTATCTCCTCCTCGGAAACAGTGATGCAAACCCCGGTTTCGCCCATTGCCTGAAACATCAGGTCAAGAAGAGGCGGCTCCCTTGAAACCAGTGCATCGGCGATTGAAGGGACGATTGCCTTTGGGTCAAAAAGAAGCTTATTCATCTTAGCGCAAAGGGGCATTACAGCTTCTGTCTGGACAGCTACGAATGTTGGCAGCTTTGATATTTCCCCGGAATCTAGCAGATGCTGAAAACCTGAAATTACACCTAGAATCAGAGTTCCAGCTGAAACTGGCAAGAATACGAAATCTGGAAGCTTTCCAGCTTGCCTGAATATCTCATAGCTGATTTCCCTCATGCCATCCCGGAACTCTGGATTGTAAACATGGCTGGCAAAGTATCCATCAGCTGTTCTTGCAGCAGTGGAAACATCCTCTCTTGATCCGGGGATCTTGTGGATCTTTGCGCCATAAAGTTCAATCTGCTTAACCTTTGAGGCAACGGTTTTTTCCGGCACAAAAATATTCACATCAAAACCTGCAGCCGCTCCATAGGCTGAAATAGAGGCCCCAGCGTTTCCGGATGAATCCTCGTTTACCCTGAAGCCTGCGGGAAGCCTCCCTTTCAGGTAGGAAATAAGTGTCTTGGTTCCCCTGTCCTTATAAGAATACGTGGGAGAAAAATATTCCAGCTTGAGCATCAGGTCTCCCATTTCCAAAATGGGCGTTTGTGCTTCCCCTATGCTTACAGCATTGGTAAGATATGGATAGTTGTCCAGGTATTTTCCTTCATGGTATTTGAAATCAGTCTCGTACCGGTAAATGCCTCCACACTGGCAGAGGTAAGTCAAAGGTTCCACTGGGCGCGGTTTGCCACACTTTACGCATTTTGCGATCATGCTTTTGACGTTAGGTTATCTGCAGGACTGATTTAAGAACTGTTAAAGTAATAATAGGCACCTGCTGTCCATGCCTGGGGATCGCATGGGGTTATTCTCATCTTTCCGCTCGGGATGAGTTTGCCTTTCCTGTCTACGCCAAAGTATTCCGGCATTCCACTTAGTTCTTCTAGTGCACGGGTAACTCTGGTTCCTATTTCTGCTGCCTGTTTGTTATAACCTCTGAATTTAAGGCCCATTGCGATGAGGAAATTGTCATGGGGCCAAACGCTTCCTCTCTGGTATGCCTTTTCATCAAAGTATGGTGATTTTGTAGACAAGCACCTAATTCCATATTCTGTCAAGAGGTCCTCTTGAAAGATTCGGTCTATAACAATTTTCTCCTCATTTTTATTTAAAAGACCGGAGAAAAGCAGATGGCCCGGATCACTGGACACGGTTTTCTCTGCAACTCCGTCCCCATCTACAGCGAATGCGTAGAACCCTGTTTCTTCAAGGTAGAACATGTCCTGGAAGTTCTCCTTCAATTTCGTGGTTAACTCATTAATCCTTTCATAAAGAATGTGGTTTATTTCATTGAGGCCAGCCTTTTCCATGATCAGAAGCCCCCTGTTCAAGGCGGAAAAAGCGTATCCCTGAACGCCGACCACCGATACAGGGTCCTTGAGGTTTTCAAGGACTGCGCCGATGCCGTCGCGCCATGATTGGGACTGCAGACCAAATCCCCTCATTGCTTTCATATAACTCAGGAAGTGCCCGTTGAAACCGAAATCCACGATCCATGAAATGGCCTTTATGGCGGAGTCCAGCAATCCTCTGTCCTCTAAAATCCCCGGGTCTTTTTCCATCAGCATATGGTACAAGATGACAAACAATGGCGTGCTGTCAACGGAGAAGTAGTTTTTTCCATGCTTCAGCCAGGGAACGTTCCTGGTTCTTGATTTGATAAGGCCCACATCATGCTGATATTCATGGATTATTTTTCCCGGCTCTTCAAGTGTTTCCTGGTTGAATCCAGACCCCTGCATGGAACTGAGGGCTTGAAGCGTTGCCATAGCTATGTTCCTGTCATGGTCCAAGAGTTCCATGGATGAAATAAGAGAATCCCTTCCAAAGAGTGCCCTGAACTTTGGCAGGCCTGCGTATAGGAAACCTTCAGGGCTCTTTAGGTCCTCTATTGACTTCTTTGCACCATCAATCTTCATTTGAACCACCATACCGCTTGGGGTTATTGGAAGTATATTGTTTAACAAAGTTCAGGGTTGATTCCCGAAGTCCTTGAACCTGTTAACTGTGTATTTTACCGTTGTGCCAATCGGATACTTTTCAG
Organism: Thermoplasmata archaeon; assembly: GCA_021850835.1. The sequence continues at coordinate 902 of JAJZKS010000211.1, read as the reverse complement.
GGGCCCTTAGAACAATGTGTTCTCCATTGCTGTCGCTGCCGAAAATGAAGCTCACGTCTCCTATGCTTTCCATTGATTCCACTACCATTGAATAGTCTCCGGAACCCACAGATGCCCATTCTGGCCTGAACCCTTTGCCGTCCACGAGGTTCATTGGGAAGTCCCCGACGAAGTCGCCGACCCATGGATTGGCAGGGTTTTCATAAAGTTCCTTGTAAGGGGCAATCTGCTGGAATTCACCCTTATTCAGCACCGCAACTCTGTCACCAAGGGCCTCTGCTTCCTTCTGGTCGTGTGTAACAAATACAAAGGTCTGTTCCAGTTCCTGCTGGATTCTTTTGAGTTCGGCCCTTGCGGAGAACCTTACCCTTGCATCCAGGTTGCTTAGTGGCTCATCCAGCAGGAACATGGCAGGTTTCCGCACCATTGCCCTTGCAAGGGCAACCCTCTGCTGCTGGCCGCCACTTATCTGGTTTACCCTTTTGCCAAGTATGTCGGAAATATTCAGCTTCTCTGCAACTTCCCTCACCCTCTGGCTTATATTTGTCCGGTGGTGCATCCTCAGTGGGAAGGCGATGTTGTTGAATACGTTCATATTTGGGTAGAGGGCATAATTCTGGAACACCATGGCGAGATTCCTTTTATTGGGGGGCAGCTTAGTAACGTCCTTTCCATCTATGAATATCTTTCCGGATGTTGGCTGCTCTATTCCCACCATCATCTTCAGGAGGGTCGATTTTCCTGTCCCAGACGGGCCAAGGATCACGAAGAACTCACCCTGTTCAACTGTGAGGGAGAGATCATTTATTACCTTGTGTTTCCCGTAGATTTTTGTCACGTTTTTTAATTCCAGTTTTACAGTCATCTTACATACCGTCCCTTACAATAGCAATACCAATCAG
>JAJZKS010000011.1 GCA_021850835.1 Thermoplasmata archaeon | reverse complement strand
TATGTGTTTCGCATGGCCGTCGTCCACTTGCATGAGGCTTTTAACAGTGACTCAGAATCCCTAACCTTTTTAAGAAGATGGATTATTAGGGAGATACCCGGCTTAGCTCAGCTGGTAGAGCGGCGGACTGTAGAGGGAATCCACGGCATGGAATACCGCCGTAATCCGCAGGTCTCTGGTTCGAATCCGGAAGCCGGGATAGTTACCTTGGTGTAGTTTTCCAACTCTCCCTGGTACCCGTTATTTTCAAACCAAAATCTATTGACTTAATGGAGAAATTTGAAAGAACAATCTGGTGAATTTGATATTATACTGCGACAACCTTAATGTTTTCAGCTATTTCCGACATAAGCTTGCCCAGAAATTCACCTTCTAAGGTAATTTCGGTAGCGGCATCCAGGGCCATCGCCATAGAAGCGCCTGCGAAATATGTCTTTGTGAGATTTTCCTGAAGGTTCGAATGGACGTGGGTGTCTATCTGAGCCTTGAAGTAGGTTTTTACCTGATCATTTTTTAAATCTTCTGACAAATCTTTCAGGGTCTTTAAAATGGCACTGTGATGATCTTTCTGCAAGCGAATTTCCAACTTATAACCCGGTGCAAACTCCAACTCTTTTTCGCCAAATTTGAACCATTTAGAGATATCCTGCTGAAAAATAACTTTTGAAATTGCTTTGGCCAGTCTGCTAGGATGCTTTAAATCAATGCCGTCAGTTAAATCATACACGACTGACCCGTTCTGGAGTTCCTTTCTTGAATTTGAAATAATTTCTTCTAAGTCGTTTTCCAAAGTTGAAAGCCTGTAATACGAACTGGAATTCTATTATAGAGGTTTCCCTGATAATGGAAAATACAGTAAAATAGGGCATTTGTCTCAAATGGAGCCTGAAGCGAAAGGCTCTGTGCAAGTCATTCGGTGTGGAGGTCAGTATCTGATTCTCGGATCAAAGTAGACATAAAGGATGTCCACGAAGAAGTTTATGACCATAAGAATAACTCCAAAGATGATGCCGGAGTATACTATTCCGTAAACCTGAGAATATATGGTTGCCTGGGCAATGAACCATCCAATGCCGTTATAGCCAAACAGCATCTCAACCACAACAAGTGCGCCAAGCACGTATGTCATGAAGAAACCTATGTTTGTCAATGTGGGAATGATAGCATTCCTGCGTATGTGGACCTTCACAAGTATTTTCCTGGGAACACCCTTTGCAACGGCAGTTTTGACGTATTCCTGGCTGGACGCATCTATCATGCCAGCCCTAAGATAAATGATCACAGTGGCAAGAAGCGCATAACTCAAAGTCAGCACTGGTAGAACAAGATGCATCAGTGCATTAAGTGCCATGGGAAAATCCAGGTGAAGCAGCGCATCGAATAAGACCATGTGTGTTGGCGTTGATATAACTGCACCCAGATTTGGATTATAGGCCCAGCTTGGAGGCAAACCGCTGAAGCTAATAGTGCCGAAAATAGGGAAGACTGCACCCGGCCAATTTGCAACCCCTCTTCCAAAGACCAGCATTAGGATCAGTCCGAAGAAAAACTGAGGCATTGCAAATCCCACTAGCGAAAACATCCGTATTGCGTGGTCAGAGGCCGACAGGGGCCTCGCTCCTATGTAGGTGCCAAGAGGAATCCCTATCAAAAGGGTCAGGGAGAAGGATAAGATGAGCAACTGGAGGGAGTTTGGAAGCAATATTGAAATCAACTGTATGGTGGATCCAACCAGTGGCTTAGTGACGTACCCCCAGTTGCCAGTTATGAAATTCTCCAAAAAGAGGAAATACTGGACGGGAGCAGGATAACTCAAGCCGAGGCTTTCGCTTGCCTGCTGCAACAGAGTCTGGGAAGATGTTCCACCCTGGGTACCATGGATGTTTATGAAATCTGCAACCAGCACTGAGTTGGGGAAGGACCTGAGAAGAATGAACGCAAAAACAGTTATCCCCATGAACATAGGAATCATGAGCAGCAGGCGCCTCAGAATGAAATATCTCAGTTCCACTGGTGACCAATCTTGAAACTTAACAACATAGTAAAAATTTGCTGCATGTTTATACCAAGATTAAATGAATACTTAAGAAACATAGAAGGGATGTGGCACCAGCAGAACAAATTTAAACTATAATGACATCAATTTCTTAGTGCACTACAGTGGATACAGTAGATGAAGAAATCCAGAAAGTTAAAGGCAAGGGCATATTCTGAAGTGTTTACAGGAAAACGGGGTGTCTAGATAAATAAAAGTAAGCCAAAGGCAGTGCATTCTTATATTCCGGGCATCATGGCCAACTTCCTCCGTTATGCAGTTTCCCACCCTTCCGTCTTTTTTGGCCTAACCATAACCCTATTTTTCATCGCAATAACAGTACTTGATTTTGCCTTTCCAGTTTATCTGGGAGTCAGCAACGCTTCCACTCTGTTTTCATTTGCAGATTTGCAGAATACGGTAACCCTTCAACCATCGCCCCCGACATTTTCAGATGGATGGTGGTTCATATTCGGTACTACCTCATACAGGCTGCCAATTTTGCCCTTAATGCTTGCGTCCATTGCCACTGACATTGAGTTTTCGGCACTCATAGTTGCTGTTTCAGCATTTATAGGAACCTTTGCGGGAATATTTTCTGCCTCTTATGGAAGAAGAACTGATCTTCTTTTCATGAGGTTTACAGATATTTTTATCAGTTTTCCAGCAATAATAATGGTCATAATATATGATTCAGTGGCGGGCTGGACCTATACCAACATGTCAATAGGAATTCTCCTCATATGGTGGACGACTTATGCCAGGATTGCAAGGAGCGTAACTCTCCCGCTTAACCGGACACAATTCATGGAAGCTGCCATAGCATCGGGATGTTCAAAGTTTCAATTAATTAGAAAACACATTTTTCCAAATGTAATGTCTTTCATCTTTGTTCAGATAACCCTTGACATAGGCATGGTAATTTCCATTTTTGCAACCGTAAATTACCTGTTTTCCAGCTTAAACACAGTTAACGCCTTCCTGCCTGAAATTGGGGACATGATGGTGGGTTTTCCCGAAGCTGGTGTTATACTTTATCCAACATATTTCGCTGGAGGTGGAGTAAGCACCGGACTCTGGCTCATATCCGGAACATGGTGGCCAATTGTTATTCCCGGTGTTTTCCTTATTGTTTTCATACTTGGAGTTAACCTCCTCGGAAACGGGCTCAGAGACTTTGTCAACCCAAAGAACCGTTGAGCAGTGCCAACGTAGTTCGGCCCTTATGCTTCTTCCCTTCTGACACCTGAAATCGTAGATATGAGGACCAAAGATCCAGTTGACATAGCCAGGCCCATAATAGCCAGGGGCGGGTAGAAACCAAGTATGAAACCCGATTCAGTCAAGGCATTTACTGTTGTGGAGAAATTATTTCCACTCAGTGAATAGATAATCATGGACGCATTTATTGGAAAAGGCAGATTGGGTGGATTTACTGATAAGCTTGTCCCATCCGATGCGTTGCCAAAGGCAAATGCCATGTCAACTACCTCTACGCCGTTGGGAGCGTTAAGGCTCGGAGTCACCTTAACTGGAACAAGCCCGTATAGATAGAAATGCATTTCAGAATTCGATGGCATAGAGAATGAAATGTTGGTAGTCTCATTTGGAAAAATGGTTATGCCGGATACAAATGAAATGTCTGTGCTGACCTGATATTTTTGAGTAAACTGGTTCTTGTAAATGGTAGACGGATGAATGGAATTTGCTGCTACAGTGCAGATGATACCTGTGGCAAGCAGAACTATCAGAATAACATTCAATGGTCTCCTGAAATAGGAAAGGAGCCCTGGCCCATCCGGTCTCAATTCCTTTTTACTGATCCGGATCTGCTTGCGATTCATTTGCAGTTCACAATTGCCAGCTACAAATATATGATTTTTGGTTGGTTTTCAATACAATTTCAGTAAGGGCCCTTTGCCTCGCTTCAAAATAATCTGGAATTTTCGCCTGTAAAATTAGGTCAATGATCAAGGGAAACATTATAGCGAATTCTGGAATAGCGGAGCATGGGAATTCTTGATTATTTTAGGCAGCCTCCAGGACTGGAAAATTTGAGCCCGGATCAAGTTGCCACTAGATATCGGGAAGATGGATCTGTACTGATTGATGTCAGGTCAGAGTATGAATTCAACCGTGCCCATATCCCTGGGGCAGTTTCACTCCCGCTGGGCTCCATCCACAAAGTCTCCCATAGCTATGAGAAAAACTCTGATATTATTTTGATCTGCGCTACAGGTCACAGGAGCAGAGCCGCTGCAAACAGCCTTATTAAGAATGGCTTCCACAGGGTTTCCCATCTTGAGGGAGGAATGAGGTCCTGGAGGAAAGCAAACAAATCTTTAGAAGAATGAGTCAGCATTTTCATAGCATGCAAAGCAATTTCTTTTGTTACAGGAGGCTGTGATTACAGTTTGGAATACAGCCATGCAAGTGGCAGTCAGGCATGCCAGTTATTTCAATATCAACCCCACCACAAAAAGTAAGACGCCGATGCCTGTCAATGAAAACATTATTTCATTCATACCACGACTGAAGTACAGGATGAGCGACAGTACCATCAAAATTACTCCCATGGCCAATAACCGCAATTTCATTCCTTTCACAATATCTCTCCTAGACAGTTAAGAAAAGTTTTGTCGAAGAATAAAATTTGCCATGTGGCACTAAGTGTCGTGCACTGCCCTGTAAATTATGTATAGAACAAGAAATGTCACAGCCACGAGGTGGCCAGCAAGGAGTACCGCGAGTGTCATGATGGGGCCAATGCTGTACCTGATCAAGGCAAAAAGGAATACAGCGTAAAAGAGGCCAAGGCCTCCAAATGTGCCAATAAGTGCCCGTTTGAGCCTTATCTTGCTCCGGCTGAGAGGTTCAGGAGCATACACTTCTCTTACATAGCCCAGTCCGTAACATGTATCACAGACATCGGTTCTCCCATCGTGGTCCCTGACTCTGCCGAGCCCATTGCATCTCTGGCATACTAAATCTTCTTCCAATGCAATTTATCCATGCAGAATTGTTATAAAGCCTTGATGTGCCTTCAGACTTTCACAGTGCTTCCACTGAGCTTCACTCCAAAAGTCATGAAAGCAGTATGGCCAATGATGTTATTATCGGGCCTGGTGGCATTATCTCTTACAAGCAGTTCCCTTTTCAGTATTTCCACATTGCTGTGCACAAGGAAACCATTCTGCTTCAATGAAGCCACGTTCTTCTCAAGCTGGTTATAAGTGGGGGAATATGTGCATATCCTGCCCCCCTTTTTCAGCAGTGTTGCCATATTGGGGATTGCAGACCAGGGCTCAGGTACGTCCAGCACGGCTGCATCAAATTTGTCAAAAGACCTATAAGTTTCTATGGGACCTTCGACAATTTCCCAGTTTTCGGCAGAAGTTGCATATCGTACATTTTGGGAAGCCTTTTCAATATATGACTTGTTAATTTCTACAGTGGTCAGTTTTCCATCTTTGCCAAGAGCCTTTAAAATGGCCAAGGACAGGGCACCAGACCCTATGCCGGATTCAAGAATTCTTTTCCCTGGAAAAATAGAGCAGTAATGTATTATTATGGCTGCGTCCCATGGTTGTATTATCTGAGCGGTCCTACCAGCAAAATCAGGGAAAAATATGGGGTCCGGACCTAATACAGTGAAATCTTCGCCCTTGATCCTTATCCTATCTCCCGGGGCAGGGACAAGGTTTGGTTCAAGTTGCAACTCCCTTCCCTTCAGCCTTATTGTATTGGTGGCTGTATCCAGCAGACCCGCCTCATTCTGTGACTTTACTATTAAGTATGGCATATCTAATCACTTATTCCTTTTGCCCCCATAATACGCAATGTAAATGTCCGAAACATTTGTGCCCGTATAGCCGGTAATGATAGCAGAGTTGTATTTATTTAAGAGTGTGTAGGAATCACTTATCGCCAGTGAATTGAATATTTCGTCTTTCCCAAGCCCTTCCAGGAAATAGTTATCGGTGATTCCGCCCATAGCCGGGCTGGCCCCGTCTATGCCATCGGTTCCAATACTAGCGAAAAGGAAATCCTCATCACTTTCCATATTCATGGCAACTCTCAGGGAAAGTTCACAATTTCTCCCTCCTTTTCCATTTCCCCTTACTTTTGCAGTGGTTTCTCCCCCTCCCACAATCCAAATTGGCTTTCTGGAAACGGCGAATTGTTTTCTCATCCGTTCAGCAAACCATTTGGCAGCATCAACCACGTCACCGGTTACTGAGTCTGCAAGCGTTACCACAGTATCTCCATTTTTGGAAATCAAAGTGGAAATAAGATTAACAAAATCGCTATTTTTTAATATGATCCGCGTGGTGACATGCCTGAAGGAGCCAGGTTCTATATTTCCAAAATGCCTTTCAAGTTCTTCTTTTGAAGGAAGCATGCATGTTTCCCGGTATTTCTCAACAACTTTTCCCAAGAAGCCTGGTTCAAGGGAAGGTCTTGTAAGCGGTCCAGAGGCTATAACTGCCGGGTCATCGCCAGGTACATCTGATATGATCAAACCATAAACCTCAGAAGGATAGAGAATCTTTGCAAGCTTTCCTCCCTTAACAGAGGACATTGCCTGGCGGATTGCGTTTAATTCATTGATGTCGGCGCCGGATTCCATGAGGCATTTGGCAGTATCACCAATCATTTTAATGGTGAAACCGCCTTCGGGAATCTCGAACAGGGCAGAACCTCCTCCAGAAATCAGAACTATCACAAGATCGTCTTCACTTAAGTTGCCAAGGTGTCCCAGGATCTTTCGGGAAGAAGAAAGTGTTTCAGTAGATGGTATGGGATGATTTCCCACAAGAATCTCAAGTTCAGGATAGTTTTCAGGCACTGCTTCACCTGTCGGAATTATAATGGCAGAATACCTGGCAATGGAGATGGTCCTGCCTCTTACACCTCTGTACATCTTAAGTGCAGCCTTGCCAAACCCAATAACATAAACATTCCTGAAATCACGCGAATCAGCCAACACTTCTTTTACGCTGGCATCCAGGAGTTTCAACGGATCAAGCTGAATAAATGCCTGCTCCAATATAGTAAGGAGTCCACCTCTCACGCTTGTGCTGTTCAGGTCCGCAAAGTTGACTATATCCAGTCCCTTATCAACACTACTCATACTCTACGTCCAGGCCTGAAAGGTGCCACTGGATCATACCTCCTTTCAGGTTTACGACTTTCTCGATGCCCTGATCCTTTAGGAATGAACAGGCATAATAGCTCCTCTCACCGCTGTTGCATACAAACACAAGTTTCCTGTTCTCTTCCCGGAGCTTGTCAAGGCTGTCTTTGAGCTCCATTAGCGGAATAAGGAGGGAGCCACTTATATGTCCCATGTCCCCGTAATATTCTGCTGGTTCCCTCACATCAACTATGGTGTATTCATTCTTCCCACCATCTTCAAGCAATTCTGACAACTCGCCCGGGTTTATCTCTTCAATCTTCCTTGAGAACATTACTTTTCCTGATTGCCTTTAAAAAATAACTACTTTTGTATTTTGCTACGCCGTTCACATTTACGCAATACTTTTAATGCAAGGCTCGTATTGAGCCCCAAGTCAGATTTTTATAGTGATTCAATATGTCGAATTCGACATATGGTAAACAGGGATTATGCCACTCGGGTACTCTTTGCATTGAGTTTCAAGGACCTTTGCGGTTACCAGATTACCAAATATATCTCCACGAAGGATGAGAGAATCTCAAATGGCACAGTAGCCCCTGTATTGAAGCACCTTGTTGAAAATGGCCTGGTATTTTCATCCGTTTCTGGACGGAGAAAGATGTACTCGCTGACAGAGAAGGGCCAGAGGTATGTCGACGAAGTAAGGTCCATACGAAACACCCTTAAAAAGAAGATTTTCGTGGATTCATTGAATGAAAACGTAATCTTCCTGGATTTCCTTTCCAACCTTGATGATGCTACACTTTTCCGCGAATTGCTGGAAGACATTGGCGATGAGATAATGACAATAGTCATTGCAGGTTTCCAGATGAAGAAAGGCAAAGATACACAATCTTTGGGCGAACTCAAAGACAGGCTCATGAAGCTGGGCAAGGAGGTGACTACATGGCATTCACAAGAAATGCAAAACTGACCATAGGAATCATGGCCATGATGGGCATCCTAATCACCTATGTGGAAACAATGGTAACACCGGCTTTGCCCATTCTCGTCAAGGATTTTGATACCAATTATGACAGCTTATCTTGGGTAATCACTGCTTACATACTGGCCGGGACAGTCTCTGCGGCTATTTTCGGCAGGCTTGCCGATATATACGGAAAGAAGAAGATATTCATCATCCTCGCAGGCGTTTACACCCTTGCGGTTGCGCTTGGGGGTTTTGCCACAAGCCTGAGCCAGTTCATACTTGTGAGGACAATCCAGGGACTTGGCATGGGAATGTTTCCGGTTGCCTATGCACTTTTAAATGATGAAGTGCCAAAGGAAAAACTGGCATTAGCTCAGGGAATCATAAGTTCTACTTTCACAGGAGGGGCAGCAATTGGCCTAGTTGCTGGAGCCTATATAACTCAGTATTATGGGTGGCAATGGTCATACCATTCCGCAATACCTGTGGCCATTGCCCTTCTGATTTCCGCAATCATAGTAGTCAAGGAAAGCCCGTACAAGAGGAAGGAAACCATAGATTTCGCTGGTATTGCCACACTCTCCATATCGGTGATATTGCTCATACTGGGGCTATCGGAAGGCCAGTACTGGGGCTGGACTTCAACGGCAATCCTTGGATCGTTCCTCCTGTCTTTCATAAGCCTTGTGGCATTTATTTCAATAGAAAAAAGGGTGAAAATGCCCTTCATCAGCATAGAACTTCTCAAGATTAGGAATATTTTCCTTGCCAATGTGGCGGGCCTCTTTGCCATGTCGGGCATGTTCTTCCTATTCTATACTGTACCTGTACTTCTGCAGGATCCTATCCCTGCAGGGTTTGGAATGTCAATTTTCAATTCGGGCCTTGTTATGCTTCCGGCAGCCATTGCCTCAATGATATTTGCCCCCCTTTCAGCCAGGGTAACAAATACGCGTGGCCCAAAAGTTACTATCCTCATAGGCGGCATAGTACTCTTCATGTCTTACATAGCTCTGCTGTTCAACAGGCAGACTTCCATATCCATCCTTGAAGACACAACACTGCTGGGAATCAGCCTCTCATTTGTTTTTGTTGGAGTCATAAATATTCTGCTTGTTTCGACTCCCCAAAAGGATGCAGGGGTCTCCACAGGCATGAACGTGGTATTCAGGAATATTGGTTCCGCAATAGCTCCAGCCATAGGCGGAGTCCTTGAGACAACTTATGTAATCCCTGTCCTGCTGGGGACTTTCAATTATCCCGTTGGTGGGTTGCCGTACTTCCCGGTTTTTGAATCGTTCCCTTCCAGCCAGGCATTTGATTACATCTACATCGTCGGGCTCTGTTTTCTTGCCATAATGGTGGGTTTGACATTGTTCATGAAAAATGAAATCTTAGGAAAGAAGAAAGGTGAAAAGTATGAATAAAAACAGAATTTTTGTTTCTGCACTTGTATTGCTTGCTATTGTGGGGTCATTAGGACTTCTGGCACCTTCGCATGCCCAGGCCCCTTCACCGCTTGCGGTAACAAATACCTACTGGTACAGCGAGAACAGCACACTGCTTGTATCTCCAGGCTCCAATTACACACCACTCTTTGTGCAGTTTACTTCCCTGGAAAACTTCACATATCTTAACGCATCCATCAATCTGAGCTATTACAGCAATTCCCCATTCAGTTATAGTTACATAACCGGGCCTAACACATATCAGAGGGATTATTACAACTTCAGCCACGTAATAGCAGGTGAAAGCCTCACGGTATATCAGCTTGTGAATGTGGCATCCGATGCAGCCCAGGGCGTTTATGAAGTGGAACTTTCAGTTAATGCAAGCGGGGTTCCCGGTACAATGAATATGCCGGTTACTGTCTCATTACTAGGCACTCCTCAGCTTACGCTCGTGAACTATTTCACAAACCCGCCTGTAATATACCAGGGAGAGAAATTTATACAGTTCACTGCCGTTGTTTCAAATACTGGTGCCGGTCCGGGAAAGAACATTCAGTTCTCCCTTTCCTCCAGTGACTTCACTGTCCTGACAGGAGCATACAGAGTCGCATATCTGCCGTCTGGAACAGTTGCAAATTACACTTTCCTTCTGGATGTGCACAATGTTACCGGGCAAAGCCTGCTTGATTTCCAGATGGGTTCCCAGCCAGTGTCTATTCCAATTTACATACACAATTATGGCTCTCTCAAGATCTCCAGCTCTACACCCACATTAACAAGTGGCGCAACCAAGCTTCTTGAAACATTTAACATAACCAATACTGGAAACAAGACGTTACTGGATTTGAATGTACACCTGCTCTCACCCAGCGTCATCTCAATACATATATCATCGTCAAACCCGCTTGGTGCACTCACTGCAAACAATTTCACACTGGCTGAGCTCAAGCCTGGGCAGAAGATTACCGTTACTTATCTGGTTGATGTGAGTTCTTCCGCGCAGACCATATCTTATCCTGCACAACTTGTAGCGCAGTGGCATCTGAACAATACCCGGGAGCAGTTTTACAGCACGTACAATTTCAATGAAACAGTTTCGCCAACAGTTATTCAGCAATTCACCTCGAACTTCACTTTCACGCCCCTGAATATTGGCGTACTTCTGCTCATACTTGTGCTGATTATCGCACTTATAGCAGTGTCAGCAAGGTCAAGAAAGATAAGGAAGAAACTCAAAGCAATCCCAAAGGAGGTGCCTCCTTCACTGATCCACAAAGAAATACCTGAAAAGACTGGTGAAGAAAGGAAAAATTAATCACCCTCCTTTCCATTTTTTTGAACGTGACATTTTCTGTTGTAGCTTATGACCAAAAGGAAAAGAAATGGGGAGTGGGTGTGGCAAGCCGTTTTCTCTCAGTTGGATCAGTGGTGCCGTGGGCAAAAGCCGGTGTAGGCTGCATTGCGACCCAGTCTTATGCCAATTACTCTTATGGCCCACAGGGCCTTGAACTCCTTATGTCTCACAATTCAAAGGAGACCATACAGATGCTAACGTCCAAAGACAGCATGGCTTCCAAGCGCCAGGTTGCAGCTGTGGATTCCAAAGGGATGCCCTTTGCATTCACCGGCTCAGACTGCATAGATTATGCGGGGCATATTCTTGGCAGTAACTTTTCTGTAGAGGGCAATATCCTTGCCGGGCCGTCAGTACTGGAAGGCATGTCTCAGGAAATGTCCAGGGATGGAAAACTGGAAGATCGCATACTGGCAGCCTTGTTCGCTGCTGAGAAGCAGGGAGGAGACAGGCGGGGAAGGCAGAGTGCCTGCATCCTGGTAGTCTCGGAGGATGAACATTTCGAGGAGGGTTCTGATGTCTACATGGATATACGGGTTGAGGATGCAAAAGAACCTCTCCCTGAACTGAGGAGAATCATGGCCGTCTGGATGGCTACATTCTTCGAAAACGAGTTCGTTGACATTAAAGACCACAGGGAACAGCTTGACAGAGTTATCCGGGAAAATGGATTTGAAAGCCTTGAGAAGCTCGCAGAAGCAAGAAATGTTGAATTCAACTTAAAGGATGGGAAGATTGGCAAACACTCATTGAAGATACTCACATCAGGGCTCTGACCTGGAGGCCTCATTCTAGAATGTACAACATCGGCGTAATTGGTGGTGGCAAGGCGGATGAAAAATACCGGGCCATTTCGATAGAACTGGGCAGATTGCTTGCGGAAAGCAAGGCAACCGTATTCTGCGGTGGCACCACCGGAGTCATGGAGTGGGTTGCACAGGGCGTAAAAGGTGCCCATGGCATTATAGTGGGAATCCTGCCTGCAATGGATATGTCCACAGGAAACGGCTACCTCACAGTGAAAATGCCCACAGGACTGGGGTTTGCAAGAAATGTCCTCATTGTAAGGGCATCTGAATCTCTTATATCGGTGGACGGCTCCACGGGTACCCTTTCTGAAGCGACATTTGCCCTTTCTGAGGGCAAGTCAGTCATAATTCTAGGTGAGCTCCCCCTTGAAAGAAGGAAACCGGAGGATGGGATGGTTTTCCGGACAAACTCTCCAAAAGAAGCAGTAGATATTGCCCTGGAAGAGGCATCTAAATTGAGGGAGAGAGTAAAGTCAGGCTGGAGGCTGCCTGGAACCTGATCAAGAGAGTTTCTTTGTATAGTCGGTTCTTTCAATGACAAAAACATCCATGAATACATTGATGAACACAGTAAATGCCCCGATAAGCAGCAGGATCCTTAGGTCATAATCAGGTATTATTGTCCTTCCTGTTATTGACTGGAGGAATGCAGGCAATGCAAGCGTTATCTCCGTGGGAAATGCACTTACCATCATGAAGCCTGCGAGGTCAAAAAATATTACGAATACCTGGAGCCCGATTGTTCCTGTGGATATTATGTCATACATCATGAAGCTCAGAATAATGGCGACTACGCCGAGAAGGACAACATTTGGGTTCTGCGGAAACAGCAGAAGGTCAACTAGAAAACAAATTGTGGAGGCAGCAAGAGATGTAGCAGCCGTCCTCTTGGAGATTTTGCCGGTAATCTTCCTGAGCCAGATGGGTGAAAGCGAAATCATTCCAAGAGCAATGAGGACCATGAAATCTGTTATGTTCACAAGGAAGTCTGGTTGCGTCAGTGAAAGCACCATGATGACGACAACGGTGAAGATCCATGAAGAATTCTTTACCGCTCTGGGGAAAAATCCCTCCTCAGCAAGGGACCGGAGATGTCTGGATGCAGCAATGAATGCAGGAACGAATGTCGTTATTGTGGACAGGAGGAAAGCAGTAATAGTTACGATCTGGAATCTTGGGCCAAGAAATGTCGATACAACATAAAGGGCAGGGATAGTGGATGAACTCAGGGCACCAAGGTTTGGATGTACTGCGTAGATGGTCAATGCATTGAATATCATCAAAATAAGTGACAAAAGAACTGTTGCCTGCATAGATAAAGTCAAGTATTTCTCCTTGGGCATTGGCTTGAGGTGGAACAGCCTTGTTATTACAGGGATCTCAGAGGTATCCATTGACTCCCTAACCATGGCCTGAATTTCCTGGAAGCCGAAAAATAAAATGAAGAGAAAACCGGTGTTTTCAAGTATTTCAAAGGGTATATTTCCTCTTCCCTGCGAGAAAAAGCCAGAGAAATTCCAGCTTCCTGCAACGCCCAGTGAAACGCCCTGGTACAGGATTAAGATCACGATGACAACGATCATGACTATCTGGGCGTAGCCAATTGCCTTGAGATACCTCCTCTCAAAGAATGCGTTTATGACGAACCAGATTCCAAAGAGGCCCATGATGAGTGAAACCGTGGCGGAAACCCATATCTCCGGTAGGCCCAGCCCTGAAAGTAATGTCGGTAAAGTCGAAAATGCGAATGTGAACAGAAAGATTGCTGAAAATGCCGCAAGAGAAGTATTGGCTATCCACATGGAGAACCTGGAAATGAAATACCTTAGAGATTTCTCCCGGGTTACCATCTTTACAAATCCCGGTCCGCCAACCACTTCAACATTATTTTGAACGGAATACCTGTACATTCCTGAATAAATGCGAGAAATAAGGTAGGAAAGTGTACCGGCTATAACAAGTGATACAGCCGATACAAATGCATACTGAACAATGTTGACGGGGAGAATAATGAACAGCGGGGAACCTATGGTGGCTCCTACGCCTATGGCAAGGAGTGTCAAGAACCCATAGGTAGGCTTCATCTGAGGCCTGAATGGCGGCCTTCTGAATTTCACCCTGAAAGACTCGGGCGCAATGGAGATAAGAGTTATTCCTGTGACTATTGAAGCGATTGAAGCAATGATCTCTGTGTTTCCTGAGAACCTTGCGGTCGACGGGCTTCCATAATGCACAAAAATAGCGTATATCATTGTAATGGAGATGAAAATGAAAAGGGCCCCCACTATTGCAGTGATAAGCTTGAAGGCTTTAACAATAGAATTTGTTGTTCTCTGGCTGACTTTCAATTGGCATCAGTCACGGTAAGGCCCGCTTCCTTCATGTTGTCGGCGGCATACCTGATGATCTGGAAAGCGGACAGAAGCATTATGACAGATATTATGAAATCTATTGCCAGGATAATTGTGGACTCAATGGAGCCTGGAGGCACTGACACAATATAAGATCCAAAGTAATTTAAGATCACTTCTGGGTTGGCATAGTAGAAGAAAGTTGGGAATATCAGCACAAGACCCAGGAATAAAAGGATAGCCGAGAATGCCATCTGCCCTGCAGCCACAATAAGGAGTTTTCTTGGTTTTCTCCTCCTGCCGGAGGAAATAAGGTCTACAAACGCCCTTATTTCAGGGTCCGGGGTTTCCAGTATTTCACTTTTCAGGGTACCCTGGTAGGTTTCGCTGCCCTTTGCAAGCGCCATGGTGGTCTTGAGATCAAGTTTGAGTTTTTCAAGAAGCAATTTATAATTCTCGTTTCCAGATTTGTTGCTCTCTTCCAAGTTTCTCAATGGTTAGAGACTGGATCCGGATATATATTTACTGCAAAATCTGAGAAATAATTTTTAACGGGAACGGATTAAGGATTTCCATTATTATGCCTGAAAATTCCAATTCTGATGTAACGAGGCTCCTGAAGCAGGTTTTCACTGAACTAGAAGAAGCTGTGCTTAACGCGGACAGGGTCAACGACTGCAAGATGGAGCTCCAGGACCTCCAGGCCAGGAAAGAAGCCCATATGAAGCGAGAAAAAAGGATACTTGATGATGTCAGGGCAGTACTGGAATCATATACCAAAGAGGAAAATTTTGAGGCTTTCAAGGTGTACAACGATTCCATCCTAAACTATGCAGGTTCTACCCTTGAGACATATGAGGCAGCGCTTTCTGATTTCCTGTCCAAAGATATAGCAGAAAAGGAAGCTGAAATTGAAGCATACAAGGCAAAGAGCGTTCGTTCCCTTGAGACATTCCTTTCCCGGGATCCAATAGATTCCATTGAGACCGAAATAAATGCAAAATACATTGAAGGCGGATATGAAGCTAGATACAGGTCTGTCTGCCAGAAGGAAGTGGAATATGAGTTCATTCTCAATGCTTCGGAAGTGGAGTTCCTAAAGAATAGGCTCGAAGGCGGTACACTGGTCAAGGGCCTAAAGCTTCCAGTAAGGTATGCCAAGGCCTGGGTAAGCAAGGATCCTGTTCTTGATTATGAAAAGCTCGATGAATACTACATGTCTCAGGCTTCCATATCCGACAACCAGTTGTTCGTGACTTTCGTGAACGAGGAAACAGGTTCTGAATTCAAGTTCCACTCATCAGTCTCAGACGGTGCCACATTTCTTGAAGTGGACTATAAGGACTCCCTTCAGGCGGTATCACTTACAACACAACCGGCCCTTAACAGCAATCTTAACAGGGATGCACTCAATGAGATGATGAACCACATTAGGACCGCTTTATGGTACCTCAAGGATCACAAGCTCAGGCTGGTCAAGATCAGCCTCCGCAGTGTTGACGTTATTTCGAACCTCAAGATCTCAGACCTTTTCTACACAATACTCGAAATTCTCTCCCCAAAGATTTCCACAGAACTTGCAAAGGTCATATCCGAGTCTGGAACAAACAACGAAGACGAAGATAAGACCATGAACAGGGATTACATCTCTTCCAGGCTAGCACTTTTAGGGGAAAGGGCTCAGACAGTATGTGCTTTGCTTGGAATCCCCGGATTTGCAGACTCCTTCCCTAAATCTTAGTTCTTTCCTGTTATTTTCCCGAAGTCGACTGTGTAGATTAGAATATATACAGCAGGAAGCAGGAAGAATCCTAGTATTTCGCTAGCCACCAGCAAAAGGAAAGGAGCAGACATAACAGGGTGAATTATTGCATTAATGTGGCTTGGCTGGGTAAGGTTGAACAGTATGGAAAATATCCCAAGGAGCAGGCCAAGATGAATGGCCCACTTTTTTTCAAGGTTAATGAAGTGTGCCATTGCTAGTATGACTATTATGACCGCAATAGTTGAAAATGTGAGTATTGGCGGTACAAGCCCCTCCATTCTCAGTATAAGGCCCCCAATCGCGAGAAACATGGCTGAAAGGACCATAATGGAAGAAAGCGTTCTGTGCAGATTCACACAGGAATATGTAAAAGATGGCTTAAATTTCAGC
>JAJZKS010000210.1 GCA_021850835.1 Thermoplasmata archaeon | reverse complement strand
TTAAGGTTAAAATGATTGATAACTGGATAGGAATAAATACCCCCAACGACTTGAAAATTGCTAACGAATTACATGAGTCACTCCATGAACTCTATGTTGTGAGTGCCATTATCCGCTATTGCTGTATCGTCAGATTGCGTCTCGAACGCTGATACCTGTATGCGAATAGGCGGAGAAGGGAGATACTGCCCGGGTCCATAGGATATGTTCATAATATTGGAGGTAATCAACATGTAAGAGAAGGGCTGATCTGGGATTTTACATACCTGTAATCCCCATAATATGGTATTATACCAGGATCAACAAGTGATCTTGCCATGCCCTCAAGACCACGGTAATCAAGATACTGGTGCCAGATCATCATGAGGTTCATGAATGATTCAGGAAAGAGGTATGGCGATCCCCTCTTTCCCATGTTCATTGTTTTCAGTTCTGATTCCCACTGATCCCTGAAATCCAGGTCAAAGATCATCTTTCCCCTTATGACAAGTTCCTCGTTGTATTGTTTCCAGTTCCTTTCATCATTGTAATGTTTGCCCCATCTTGACACAATGACTGTGGTATACAGCAGTCATATATTTATATTGCTGAAGATATTATGCGTCTGTGAAGACTGCAGTTCTCATAGCTTTCACACTGAGCTATGAGGGAAGGACAAGAGGCGAGATATCCAAGTTCTATCGTGAACTATACGGATACCAGAGTTATTCACACTATGGAAGATACAGATCCAGGAAATCAGGTTTCCTTGATGGCATAAGGAACATAAGGTATGACAAAGGAATATTCATGATACGCATGGAGGATACGGGAAGGGTTGTTTCATATCTGGAGGAGAAGGGTGCAAAAGTATCAAAATGGGAAGTCATTCCAGGATCAGAGGAAAAGAAGCAGCTTGAACTACCGGCTACTTAAGTATTTGTTCAACACAGCACTAACTGACTGCTTTGCACCCATACTCGATTTTGCGGCTTAAATAATGCCATCGCACCTAAAATCCATAAAAAAATGACTTTTAAGTGCAAGGCCTAACTGACTGCGTGCATAACCAGATCGAATTTACAGCTTACTACTTCTATGCGAAATCAATAAAATTTCTCTAGAAACGCAGTTCACTCTTAGCCCCTGATAAATGGGGTGACCGCAGTTGAAGGGAAGTTCAGATGGTGAATGAATTTCATTTTTCTGTCCGTTAAAACGAGATTCAAAATAAATGAAGCCTTGGTAAAAATGTGCCTGCAGGCCATTTGGAGCAATTCCATTGCAAAAGTTTCTTGTTAATCCTTAGGTGCTCTGCAGTCTATCGGAAATATACTTCCTGCATGCATTGTGCGCCTCCTGGCCGTGGCCAAACTAGAAGGAAGTTATCAATCTGCATTAAAAAAAGGTTCTTCACACTTTTGTGTGGGTTGTTCAAGAAAAATCCATCTAGAATTAGCCGCATTCTACTGAATAAGCGTTAGTTTTAATTGAGTGCTAATATATTCAAACAAAAAACTCTTCCAAGAAAGCCCAATTTCTAGCTGAACAAAATGATCGCTAAGTTCTTACCCACATGAAAGTCCGATGACCCAAAAAAATACGGCTTGCCTGAGTTTAAGTTCAAGAATTAGTCTGTAAGAACTTCTGGAGAAGATTGCATCTTTGAAACAAGCTCTTTCCACTCTTCAGCACTATGGTGCATTTCTCCCACTCTTTTTACGTAACGCTCACCATCAAATTTCTGGTTTGGAATTTCACGTACCTTCTCGAATTCATTGCTGTATGAAAAACCGCAGACCCAAACAGGAACAGATTCCAGAGAGCCGATTTTCCTAAAATTTTCTTCTTTTTCCAAGAATTCCCTTACCGTTTTGAAGAAAGAATGATCCCTTAGAATTCTAAACAGGTGATCCGAAGGAAGGTCTACCCTTGCAAATATGTAGACATCCGACTTCCTTTCCTCGTTTTCATATTCCAGGGGGTCAATTATGTTAAAGCAGTTCTTCATCTTGCTGGATTTAATCCCTACATTGAGCTTTGGAGGCTCCTTTTTTGTGCCGTTCATGATATAGACTATGTCCTGCGGTGTTATTTTCTCAGGATGCACTTCCATATCAAGGCCAACGTCTATCCCAAACCTCTCCTTCATAAACTTTGCTACTCCTCTCTCTGCAAGAATCCCCATTATAAAATCATCAGCCATCTGAACCTCGCTCCTCTGGCCCCGGATCCCCGTACCGTGCCTTGAGTTGGTTGAGTAAGCCATTTTAATGGCAAACTCAAAGCATTCCTGATATTCTGCAAGGCTCAATTTTACTGTGTTATGATCTCTTTGTTCAGCCCACTGAGTTAGGGCTGCCTGATTAAATTTAAACCTGTTCCCCTCTTTAGTTCCAGCTATTTCCTTGCTTATTTTGAAATAGTTGTCAAAGTGTTTTTCGGGTATTTTGAGAAATGAAATTGCTTCCTTTCGTGTAAGCATATTTACAGCCGACCCTTAGAAAAGATGGTAGGTCAACTGCGGCGACAGCCCATGCTGTTCAATCACATCTCTATAAATGCTGAACCTCGGGCGCCTTCCCTGTGCCTGCTGTTGGGAAAAGCTTTGATTTTTATTAACCTGGTTTCCATATATGTAATCGTTAGGTATGCAGTATATGTCTACGCTGCCGTCCCAGTTTCCACTCCTATAAAAGTTGAGGAAGTAAAGATCGTCCCAGACAGATTTAGGTCCGAATGAGGTCAAATCCGGAATCACGCTTGCAGCTTTTACCTGAATCCTTTTTCTCTTAGCCAGGTCATAGCAGTCAAAGGAACTGTTTGCTCCGGGAATCCCGCCCAAAAGCCTTACGGCGCCAGTAGCAAGGCAGAACACACCTTCAGATAAACCGTCGGGTATATTTCCTGCCCTTGAATCTATTTCTCTCAGCTTGTTGGAAAGGCTTCTCCACTCCTTATAGATATTCTGCAGCTGCTTTTTTTCTTCGTCACCAAACACCTGTACACTAGCCTGAAAGGTTCCTTCCGGCAGCATTATTTTCACAGTTTCCTTAACCATGCCTTAAGCACTATTCCCGGGTCTCTTTAAACTGGCCTGCAGCTCAGCCTCGATTTTCATGAGCTCATCGGAAATTCTAATTCCCAGCTCTGTTAATTCGGCAAACTTCCTTGCTCTTCCGCCTGATTTAATGGATTTGACGTTAATGAGCCCCATCTGCTGTGCTTTGCTGACCGATCTGTAAAATGATGTACTGTAAAGACCGCACCTGTCGATGAATTCCTGAAAATTCAGGCTACCATCCCTTCTTAAAATGAGAAGAATTCTGAGGAGGCCTGAATGCCTCTCAAACTCAGCAATCAGCATTTTTTCCAATTCAATCTGACCCTAATCAGAAAGAAATTGTAATAGTATTATCATTACGAACTACAACTAGTTTTAGAATATGTTATTGTAACCTTTCCATTCTTAAATCGATGAAGCACTACGGCTGAGGCTGGTATTAGAAATGTAAAGTTGTGATTTAGTCCTAGGAATAAATATCGATAATTTCAGATTTCCTTGAGTGGAGAATCGCACCTAAAACAACCTTATTTGCACTTAATCAATTAAGGTTTAAGAAAGCTTATTAGATCCACTCTAATATTAAAAAAGTTCTGCAGGATTCTTATCGTACCGAAAGTTGTGTAAACTTAAGGATACCTCTTCTGGAACATTTCCATGATCTTACCCTGGCGTGTATAGAATCCCCTAAAGGGTCACGACTTAGTGGTCCCGACAGGGTGGTGCTTGAAAGTCTGTAAGCTGGCCGATTC
>JAJZKS010000209.1 GCA_021850835.1 Thermoplasmata archaeon | reverse complement strand
ATTTGCATAAACAGATGCTGCTTCCGTTTATACTTCCCTTGCATTGTGAAACCTCATAATCTTCCGGCGATTTTCTGAGAACTTCTGTAAGTGTAAGATACCTGATAGAAGGCTCGCTGGATTTCAAAAGCCACTGGATTGCTGTGGAATAATCAGCCATGACAGGTAACCAACATGAGCCTGAATAAAAAAGAATGTGGGAATAATGAAAATTGCACTGGCATTTCAGTTGCTGGAAAAAGAGGGGCACTGAAAGGGATTTGTAAATACTTCCTTTCAGAACAGTCCGGTAATCTCACCGTCGTCTGTGAGATCCACGCCCTCAGCCGCAGGAGCAGTGGGCAGACCCGGCATGGTCATAATGTCACCGAGCAGGGGTACCGCAAATCCAGCACCAGATGAAATTGCTACAGACTTTACTGTAACAGTGAAGTTCTTTGGCCAGCCCATGAGCTTTGGATCATCGGTAACACTATACTGGGTCTTCGCCATGCATACATGCACTTTACCGAGGCCCATGGATTCTATGTTCTTCAGGTCCCTCTCCGCTTTCTTCTCGAACACCACATCAGAAGCCCCATAGACCCTCTTGGCAATGGCTATGATCTTTTCTTTCACGGGATCTTCCACATTATATGTCCTCTTGATTGTGTATTTCTTGTCCAGAGCCTTGAGGACTTTCTCAGCAAGATCTTTGCCGCCTTCCCCTCCCTTGGCGAAAACCTCGGACAGGGACCAGTTGACGTTCTTTTCCTTGAGAAGTTCCTCAATTCTGGCAATTTCTGCCGGCGTGTCAGTGGGGAACCTGTTCAGCGCAACCACCGGGTCGAAGCCGTAGTTCCTCAGGCTGTCAACGTGCTTGAGGACATTCTGGGCACCTCTTTCAAGTGCTGCAAGGTCTTCCTTAGAAGATTCCTTTGCACCGCCGTTGAGTTTCATTGACCTGATGGTGGCTACGAGCACAACTGCGTCAATTGGAAGGTCAGCTATCACTGATACCATGTCAAGGAATTTCTGGCCACCCAGCTCTGATCCGAATCCTGCCTCTGTGAGAACATAATCGGCAAGTCCCAGGGCCATGCGGTCAGCGATAATGCTTGAAGTTCCATGGGCAATGTTACCGAAAGGCCCGATATGGATGAATGCTGGAAGGCCCTCAGTGGTCTGCACGATGTTGGGCTTTAGTGCATCCCTGAGGAGTGCTGCCATGGCGCCCTGGGCCTTGATGTCGCCTGAGAAGACGGGCTTTCCGTCATAATTGTATCCAACGAGGATCTTAGACAGCCTTGCCTTCATGTCTGCATATCCTGATGAAAGGCCCATAATGGCCATGATTTCTGAGGCAGGGGTTATGACGAACTTGTCTTTCATCATGACACCTGTGTCTGAATTTCCTGACCCGACGATGATCTCCCTTAGGGAACGGTCATTCATGTCGATCGCCCTCGGGAACAGCACCCTTCTTGGGTCAATTCTCAGCTTGTTTCCGTGGTAGATGTGGTTGTTGACAAGTGCAGAAAGGAGGTTATGCGCGGCAGTTACTGCAGGGAAATCACCGGTGAACGAGAGGTTGATGTTGTCGCTTGGCTCAACCTTTGCCTTTCCTCCACCTGTTGCTCCTCCCTTTACACCGAAGCATGGTCCAAGAGAAGGTTCCCTCAGTGCTATGACGGTCTTCTTGCCTAGTTTCCCGAAAGCCTGCCCTAATCCTATGGTTGTGGTTGTTTTTCCCTCCCCTTCCTTTGTTGGGTTCATTGCGGTAACCAGAATCAGCTTGCCCCGCTTGTTCTTCTGTACTCTCTTTAGGACATCCAGTGAAACCTTGGCCATGTAATTTCCATATTTTTCATACTCATTCTCAGACAGTCCCAGCTTGGATGCAATTTCAGAAATATCCTTGAGATCTTTTGTAGCCATTTAGAACATCCCGGTTTATCTATAAGGGAAGCGATTAACATAAAACTTTCAAAGGTGCCGATTTTCAAAAAATTCCCATTCAACCATTAATGGGCAATGCTTCTGATGTTTGAGACTAGTTTGCGGGAAAAGAGGAATGCGGGGAGGCAGCCTACCATTGAGAAAGCTGAAAATGCCGGATTCTGTTAATGCATAAAGCTTCAGGGTGTTTTGCAACTTACGATTTGGGTTTCCACACTATACCCGAAATAAACAGCATAAACCCTATTGCTGCCAAAATGGAACCGACACCTTCCATGTTACCCGCCATGCTGACAGTTCCATTATAACTAGTGCCAATTGTTCCTAATAGTGCATACAAGTTCTTGGATGACCAAATGTTATATCCGTAGACGAATAGGAATACTCCCAAAACAAACACAACAGCGCCCACAAGGTATATTGCCAGTGCAGCAGAGTTTTTCATATTCTGGATCAAACCATTTAATCAGATACACTATTATTTATTTTAACATATATATAGTTTACCAGCGGAGACAAAACCATCGCCATCCATGAAAAAATGTCAAGAATTTTTGACATTAAATGTTAATATACAATTGTAATTTGAGTGCATGGAGCCCAAGACCGTTGAAATCGAGAACCCGGGACAGAGGTACATAAAGGATTTTATCATCTATTCAGCCCTTGGGGAACCAGTCATAAAGCCTGAAGACTGGTCGCTCACCATTGGCGGTCTTGTTGAAAAGCCCCTGAAATTCAGCTTCAAGGAAGTCATGGAGATGCCCCATATCAAGTACATCTGCGACTTCAACTGCGTAACCGCCTGGAGCATAAAGGATGTACACTGGGAAGGGCCCAGCCTTAAGCAGCTCATTGAGCAGGCAGGTCCCAGCAAGGAGGCAAAATGGGTCATGTTCAAGTGCGCAGACGGGTATTCCACACCGGTTCCGATCGAATATGCCATGACTGATGCTGCTGTGGTTGCAGTGAAAGTAAACGGTCAGTTCCTGAGAACTGAGCAGGGATATCCTGCAAGACCCTTCATGCCTGAGCTGTACGCGTGGAAAAGCGCAAAATGGCTCACAGGAATTGAACTCATAGAGGATTATGAGGATGGATACTGGGAGGCTTACGGCTACCACGAAAGGGGCCTTGTCTCCGGTGGGGAAAGATACACAAACGGCCTCTGGAGAAGGGTAAGGAAGACCGTTACTGGAAAAGTGAGGGCCTGATTCTCCAGAAATTCAGTATTTTCCTTTTCTATTTTTAAAGAAATCCTATTTCAGGCAATTTTATATATTATTTAGGGCATAGTTTCGATAATCCGGGAGCCATGGAAATGGAAAGAGGCATAATGGCCGATAATGCAGAAAGCAACTCATCACGACCCCTTTACAGGATGTCAATTCTCAGCCTGCTTGTGCTGGGGTTCTCTTATTCCGTTGATGCCTTCCTGGTGATAAGATCGCAATTCACTGGACCTGACCCAAACTTGTCCGCACTCCCATTTTTCATCCTGGTTTCTGTGATTTCTCTTTTGGTACTAGCTCTTCCCTCTGTTTATGTCCTTGCCAAATGGAGATTCAATCCCATTGGCATTGCTGTAGCGCTGCTCGGAAATGGAGTCCTGATCTTACTGGGATTTGATGAAGACCTACCGCTCCTGGTTCCACTCATAATGAGTTTCCTACTGTATGTAAACATACAGGAATTTTATGGAAAACGGGCTTCCCGTGCAGGCACAACATGAATTGGCAGCATTCAGGAACTACCCCTGATTCTAGCTGAAGCATCTTTCTGGCATCGCAACAAGTTAAATACACAGGATAAATTTCTTGGAACTGAAAGCCCCGTGGTGTAGTGGCCAAGCATTTCGGACTTTG
>JAJZKS010000208.1 GCA_021850835.1 Thermoplasmata archaeon | reverse complement strand
AGGAGAAGAGGGAAGAGATAGTACCAAAAGAGAAATCACGGAAACCAGGGTGAAAAACGGGAGTGCGGACATGTTTGGGTCTGGTCCTGTGAACTGCGATCTTATCACCAGGAAGGCATCAACGGAATAAGAGGATCCCAGTACAAGCAGACTTATTATTGACATCCTGTAAAGGGGTCGTGGTGAATTGCTTTCTGCATTATCGGCCAGGATGCTTCTTTCCATTTCCATAGCTCCCGGACTCTCGAAGCTAATCCCTGAATAATATATAAAATTGATGGAAATAGGATTTCAGTTAAAAATTGTACAGGAAAATACTGAATTTCAGGCGATTCAGGCTCTTACCTTTCCAGTAACGGTCTTCCTTACCCTTCTCCAGAGGCCGTTTGTGTATCTTTCCCCACCGGAGACAAGGCCCCTTTCATGGTAGCCGTAAGCCTCCCAGTATCCATCCTCATAATCCTCTATGAGTTCAATTCCTGTGAGCCATTTTGCGCTTTTCCACGCGTACAGTTCAGGCATGAACGGCCTTGCAGGATATCCCTGCTCAGTTCTCAGGAACTGACCGTTTACCTTCACTGCTACGACAGCAGCATCAGTCATGGCATATTCCATTGGCACCGGAGTTGAGTACCCGTCTGCGCACTTGAACATGACCCATTTTGCCTCCTTGCTGGGACCTGCCTGCTCAATGAGCTGCTTAAGGCTGGGTCCTTCCCAGTGTACCTCCTTTATGCTCCATGCGGTTACGCAGTTGAAGTCGCAGATGTACTTGATATGGGGCATCTCCATGACTTCCTTGAAACTGAATTTCAGGGGCTTTTCAACAAGACCGCCAATGGTGAGTGACCAGTCCTCAGGTTTTATGACCGGTTCCCCAAGGGCTGAATAGATGATAAAATCCTTTATGTACCTCTGTCCCGGGTTCTCGATTTCAACGGTCTTGGGCTCCATGAACTCAAATTACAATTGTATATTAACATTTAATGTCAAAAATTCTTGACATTTTTTCATGGATGTCGATGGTTTTGTCACCGCTGGTAAACTATATATATGTTAAAATAAATAATAGTATACCTGAGTAAATGGTTTGAGGCAGAATATGGAAAACTCTACTGCACTGGCAATATACCTTGTGGGCGCTGTTATGCTTGTTTTGGGAGTATTCCTATTCGTCTACGGATATAACATCTGGTCATCCGAAAACTTGTATGCACTATTAGGAACAATTGGGCCTAGTTATAGCGGAACTGTCAGCATGGCAGGTAACCTGGAAGGTGTTGGTTCTATTTTGGCAGCCATAGGCTTTGTCCTGTTTATTACGGGAATAGTGTGGAAAACAAAGACGTAAGTTGCAAAAAACCCTGAAGATTTATGCATTAACAGAATCCAGCATTTTTCAGGTTTCTCAGTGGTAGGCTGCCTCTTCGCATACCCCTTTTCCTGAAAACTAGTTTCATGCATCCGAAACATTGCCCATTAATGATTGAATGGGAATTTTTTGAAAATCGGCACCCTTGAAAGTTTTATGTTAATCGCTTCCCTTATAGATAAACCGGGATGTTCTAAATGGCTACAAAAGATCTCAAGGATATTTCTGAAATTGCATCCAAGCTGGGACTGTCTGAGAATGAGTATGAAAAGTATGGTAATTACATGGCCAAGGTTTCACTGGATGTCCTCAAGAGAGTACAGAAGAACAAGCGGGGCAAGCTGATTCTGGTTACCGCAATGAACCCAACCAAGGAAGGGGAAGGAAAAACCACCACAACCATAGGATTAGGGCAGGCTTTCGGAAAACTAGGCAAGAAAGCAGTCATAGCACTGAGGGAACCTTCTCTTGGCCCATGCTTCGGTGTAAAGGGAGGAGCAACAGGCGGAGGAAAGGCAAAAGTTGAGCCAAGTGACAACATTAACCTCTCGTTCACAGGCGATTTTCCTGCAGTAACTGCCGCGCATAATCTCCTTTCTGCACTGGTCAACAACCACATCTACCACGGAAATAAGTTGAGAATTGACCCAAGAAGGGTGCTGTTCCCGAGGGCAATCGACATGAACGACCGCTCCCTAAGGGAGATTATCGTCGGTTCAGGAAATTCAGATACAGGAGTCATGATGAAGGACAAGTTCGTCATAACCCCTGCCTCAGAAATCATGGCAATTATGGGCCTTTCATCAGGATATGCAGACATGAAGGCAAGGCTGTCTAAGATCCTCGTTGGATACAATTATGACGGAAAGCCCGTCTTCTCAGGCGACATCAAGGCCCAGGGCGCCATGGCAGCACTCCTCAGGGATGCACTCAAGCCCAACATCGTACAGACTACTGAGGGCCTTCCAGCATTCATCCATATCGGGCCCTTCGGCAACATTGCCCATGGAACTTCAAGCATTATCGCTGACCGCATGGCCCTGGGGCTTGCCGATTATGTTCTCACAGAGGCAGGATTCGGATCAGAACTGGGCGGCCAGAAATTCTTAGATATGGTCTCAGTGATAGCCGACCTTCCAATTGACGCAGTCGTGCTGGTAGCCACCATCAGGTCAATGAAACTCAACGGCGGTGCCAAGGAATCCTCGAAGGAAGACCTTGCAGCTCTTGAAAGAGGTGCACAGAATGTCCTCAAGCACGTTGACAGCCTGAGGAACTACGGCTTCGACCCTGTGGTTGCGCTGAACAGGTTTCCCACTGACACGCCGGCAGAAATTGCCAGGATTGAGGAACTTCTCAAGGAAAATAACGTCAACTGGTCCCTGTCTGAGGTATTCGCCAAGGGAGGGGAAGGCGGCAAGGATCTTGCAGAAAAAGTCCTCAAGGCGCTGGACAGGAAATACACAATCAAGAGGACATATAATATGGAAGATCCTGTGAAAGAAAAGATCATAGCAATTGCCAAGAGAGTCTATGGTGCTTCTGATGTGGTGTTCGAGAAGAAAGCGGAGAGGGACCTGAAGAACATAGAATCCATGGGCCTCGGTAAAGTGCATGTATGCATGGCGAAGACCCAGTACAGCGTTACCGATGATCCAAAGCTCATGGGCTGGCCAAAAGGCTTCACTGTTACAGTCAAATCTGTGGCCATATCATCTGGTGCGGGATTTGCGGTACCCCTGCTCGGTGACATTATGACCATGCCAGGTCTGCCCACTGCTCCTGCAGCCGAGGGCGTAGATCTAACAGATGACGGTGAGATCACCGGACTGTTCTGAAGGGAAACATTTACAAACCCCTTTCAGAGGCTTCCAACTTTCTTCCAGCAACTGAAATGCCTGGGCAATATTCATCATTCCCATATTCTTTTTAATCAGGCTCATGTTGGGTATATGTCATGGCTGATTATTCCACGGCAATCCAGTGGCTCTTGAAATCCAGCGATCCTTCCATCAGGTATCTTGCTCTTACAGAAGTTCTCAGAAAATCACCAGCAGATTATGAGGTTTCCCAATGCAGGGGAAATATAAACGGAAGCAGCAGGATCAGGAGTCTGCTTTCAGGCCAGATGGAAGATGGAGGATTCGGGAAAGATCCATACCGGAAATGGGATGGAGCCCACTGGAGGCTCGTTTCTCTGGTAAATCTCGCTGTATCGCCAGACAATCAACAAGCCTTGAAGATGGCAGAAAATGTGCTTGCATGGATCTATTCCCACACAATCAGAGGAATATTTCCCAAGAGGGAAGGAAGGCCACGTATGCATGCCTCCGTATATGCAAATCCGGTAGGAGCCTGCAGTTACCTGGGCCTTGGAAAGGACACAAGGGTCGAGTATATAGTAAGGGTAATAATGAAGAACCAGTGGGCGGATGGAGGCTGGAACTGCGATACAAGGAACGAAGCTGACCACTCTTCATTCCATGAAAGGGGTTTGTAAATGTTT
>JAJZKS010000010.1 GCA_021850835.1 Thermoplasmata archaeon | reverse complement strand
GGGCGTTTGTGATAAAAGTCTTGCTGCCGGACAGGATATAATGGTCACCTTTAATCTCAGCCCTGGATTTCATGGCGAGAGCATCGGACCCCGAACTAGGTTCTGTGAGTCCAAGGGAGCCTACCCATTCACCAGAAGCAAGTTTTGGAACAAAATTTTCCCTTATGAATTCTGAACCGTTTCTGTACATGTTGTCCAGACAGAGGTTGCTGTGGGCTCCGTATGACAGAGCAAGGGATGCAGATGCGTAGCCAAGCTCCTCTTCTATTATCGCCTGTGCGCGGTAATCCATCCCTGAACCTCCGTACTGCTCTGGTATTGTAACGCCTAGGAAACCTAACTTTCCCATTTTCTTGAACAGGTCAAGTGGAAATTCATCCGCCTGGTCGACCTTTGAGGCTACGGGCAGGACTTCCCTTGAAACGAACTCCCTGACTGATTCTCTAAGGAGGTCATAAATTTCAGGTTCCATCGTTTTCTGCATGCTAGTTAAATCTCACTACTGCTTATTAATCTTAGAGGGGCGAATATATCCAGATTATGCTCTGGCTCAGGGACTTCATTTTTTCCTTTCGTCCCTGTCAATGCAATGCGTTTTCACTTATCGCGGGAGACCAAGAATTATTGGATTTTACAAATCACAATCTTAATATCGATTTAATCAATCGGGAAAGATACTCCGTAGGAAGTATGTAGCACAGGAATGCCCTCTGCTTTGCTGTTGCCCAAGTTTATAAAGTAAAGCCAGTTTGTGCAGTGCCAGTGTTAGAATTTCCTGTCGTGGAGAAGATGCAGAATGTATGTTGTAGTTGAGGATGATTACATTACGAGGATACCTCCTGAGAAACTGGGGCAGGATTACACCCAGGCCGTGCTAGATGTGGCTAAGACCTCACTGGAAGGCAGATTCATAGATTTCAAGGACGAGAAGGATGACACAAGAATCCTTGGGAAGTGCTACATAGTTTCAGTCATCGATGTAGACAAGATAGGTGACGGAGCCATTGTTCATGGGGATGGTGGCGTCTATCAGAGCGTTCATTTCAAGGCACTTGCATATTATCCTGAAATGCAGGAGATAGTGGAAGGTGTCGTTGTATCAATACAAAACTTTGGCGCCTTCATAAGGTTCGGTCCATTTGAGGGGCTTCTCCACAAGAGCCAGATAATGGATGACAGGATTGATGTTGACCTTGCCAACCAGAGGTTCATAGGTAAAGACACAAAGAGGGACATTAAGGTAGGCGACAAGGTACGGGTAAGGATTGTCGCACTGAATCTCAGTTCATCTTCTGTCGAGGACAGCAAGATCGGATTCACAATGAAGCAGCTTGGCCTTGCCAAACTTGACTGGCTCAACAGAAAGAGAGAGAAAGTGGAGAACTAGACAATATGAAGCAGATTTACAGAGCTTGCAAGAAATGCAAACTCATCACTACGGAAAAAAATTGCCCCATTCATGGCGAAGAGAAAACCACCACAGAATGGTTTGGTTTTATAATAATAGGGGAACCAAAACTTTCAGCCATTGCAGGAAGGGCGGCTATCCCGGAGCCTGGCAGCTATGCAATTAAAGTCAGGCAATGAGTTCGTCATAAGTGAACAGATAAGGGAAGAAATAGCCAGAAACAATGGTGTGATCTGCACACCTGAGATCATTTTAAACCAATATCCTGGTGCAAAGATCATTGCAGTTGGCGACGTTACCACTGCTGTACTGCATAAAGCTGGCATTAGCCCCTTTATTGAAATAGTAGACCTGAAGACCAAGAGAGGAATTGAAGGAGAATTTCCCAGCGTTCCAGGGTCCCACCGGATAAAGAATGATCCCGCCACCCTGAGCCATGACCTCTTTCTGTTGATTCAGTCCCTAGTGAAAGGAAATGGCGGGAGGATAGAAGTTGACGGTGAGGAAGACCTCGCAGTTATACCAATAATTTTTTATTCAGACTTAAATACAGTGGTAACTTACGGAATCCCTGATGTGGGCATGGCCTGCATACCGGTAAACCTAGAAGTTAAGAATTTGGTCACCCAAATGATTGAAAGGATGGAAGTCAGATGCCAGAATTGAAAATAGAGAACGAAAAAGAAAACAAGCTCCTGCACAGGAAGGAGCTTCAGTACAGAATTACTTTCAAAAACGAACCTACCCCCAGCAGGGAGAAGATAAAAGAGCTCATAGCCAAAAACTCAGGGGCAAACAAGGAGCTTGTTGTTGTAGATAAGAATCTCCAGGAAACAGGACTCAATGAGGTAAAAGGCTACTCGAAGATCTATAAGGACAAGGAGAGCGCAATGCTTTACGAGCCAGATTATGAACTTTTGAGGAATGGCCTCAAGAACAAGGAAGGGAAAGAGGGAGCCCAATGATCAAAAGAGAAATCTATCTTGTGCAGGACTCAAAACTCGTAAGGCAGAGGAGATTCTGCCCAAGATGCGGACCTGGGGTTTTCCTTGCTGAGCATAAGGACAGATTTGCGTGCGGAAAGTGTGGATACACCGAGTTCAAAAAGGAAGGCAAGTTCAAAGAGGAAAAACACCACAAAGAACACAAACCAGTGGAAGCGCCTCATGCAGAAGTTGCTGCAAAGGCTGAAGAACCAAAGGAAGAAAAACCAAAAGAGGAAAAGCCCAAGGAGTCCAAGTCGAAAGCTGGAGCTAAGAAGGCAGAAACTGCGGAAGAAAAGCCAAAGGTACAGGCTGCAAAGGGCAAGTCCAAGAAAACAGCAAAGGAAGAGTAGTCTTCCGTTTTACAATTTTTCAGAATTATTTAATATCGTCTTAATTCGTAATGCCATTGCCCCTGGTTTAAGGGGCATTAGAGTAAAAAAGGAAATTTTGTAAAATCAGTGGCTCTTCAGAGCTCCGATATCAATCTAGTAGTTTCGCCACAGGCTTTTTCGATGTCTTTGTATTTCAGCCTAGCCGCTTCCTTAGTATCCTCTGGAATATCTTTTATAGATAGATGTCCAAGCAGGAGCTGGAGCTCTAGATCAAGTATGATGGAAAACACCCTAAGTTTTTCCTGTTTTTCCAGGGGAACTTCCCTCCTTCTCTCCGAAATGAAGCAGTCAAAATGGACTGACCCCTTTTTGGTGAAGGTAAATTTCTCACCGGTCTTCACTTTAGTGTTGCACTGGTAGCATTGAAATTCTGCCATGGTAAACCGTACGCCGTTATGAAATAAAATGATTTCAGAACATCAAAGATAAATCGACCCCTTGTCAATGATTTTACGAAACCATGTAAACAGGTTATACATACAGTTTCTAAAATACCCGGGAAAGTGTTAATAATGCTATTAATTGGTGTATTCCAATGGAGAAGAGAGGTTCTGCCATTCTTCCACTGCATTACGGACACCCCCCTGAATACCTCTACAAGAGGATGGTGAAGTTGGGAGGCATAGTCTCCGAAACAATCAGGGAAAAATTTGGAGTTGACAGGCTTCTAGAGAATTTCTCAGATCCATTCTGGTTCCATTCCCTGTCACTAGCAATAGGTTTTGACTGGAATTCCAGTGGAACCACAACAGCGACTCTGAGTGCCCTTAAGGAATTTTACCATAGGAAGAATGATGACATCTTCATTCTTGGAGGAAAAGGAAAAAGGCTTGGAAGCATGGGTTCAGAATTCGATGCCATAGTAAAAGAAGGAGTTATTTCAGATTCCAAGGCTGGCAAGATCAGGGAAGACGTCCGGAGAGTTGCAAAAGTTGACCAGACACTGCTTCAGGATGGATTTGACCTCTACATGCAGTTCCTCATATTGGACCCCAGTGGGAAGTGGGTCGTGGTGCAGCAGGGCATGAGCCCAGAACTGCGAATGGCTAGGAGGTACCACTGGATAAACAAAGCTTCAATGGATTTCCTGAATGATGCAAGAAATGGCATTTCCAGCCAGATCCTGCAACCCTCTGTTCTGGATCTCTCTGCATCAGAAAGCCGTAAGCACAGGGGCAATATGGTGGAACTAGTCAGGGACAATCCGCGTCAGTACTTTGCCAGGTTGAGGGAGAGCAATCAGAGTACGCTTGACAATTATACAGATAGTTCACCTGTGCTGAGGATGGATTACAGGATCAACTGGGAGAAGATGCGAATCCTTTACGAATACCAGCCCAGGGACTTTGAAGAGTTTGCATTCATGAAAGGAATAGGAAAATCCACAGTAAGGGCCATTTCATACCTTGCAGAGCTCATCTTCGGGAGTGAGCCGTCTTTCAGAGACCCTGTAAAATATTCTTTCGCCCTGGGTGGCAAAGATGGCGTTCCCAAACCAGTAAACGTTCATGATTATGACAAGGCAATAGAATTCTACAGGGAAGTCCTGAGAGATACCTATTCCGGCCAGAAAATCCTGGATGATTTTTTGAGGAATCTTGCTAAGTACAGCTATAACAGTTCTAAACGCTGATTACACAGATACGCACTACCGACCCACTTATTCTGCACAATTGTTAAATAGCCTCTCCCACTATGACCAAGATTATCGACAATGGAGCAGCCTAGTAATAAAGAGTTCAAAGTTGAAGATCATCTTCCCTTTCTCGATCCATTGATATCAAGATGGTTCAATGGAAGATATTTGGATCTAACTGAACCACAAAGAAAGGCTATTCCCCTCATACACAACAGGGAAAATGTCCTGGTTTCAAGCCCTACAGGAACAGGCAAGACTCTTACAGGATTCCTTGCGGTAATCAACGAACTTTTCGGGCTATCAAGAAAGAATGAACTTGAAGACCGCATTTACTGCCTTTACATCAGTCCGCTCAAGGCTCTTGCAAATGATATAAACAAGAACCTCAATTCCCCGCTGGACCAGATATACGAATTAGCTGAAAAGGAGGGAGAGAAGCTTCCCAAGATAAGGGCTGCGGTAAGGTCGGGAGATACCCCCCAGAACGAGAGGCAAAAGATGCTGAGAAAGCCTCCCCACATACTCATCACAACGCCAGAATCTTTTTCCCTTGCCCTCTCTGCGCCCAAATTCAGGGAGAAGCTCATGGACCTCAGGTGGCTCATAATAGATGAGATACATGAAATCTCTGCCACAAAGCGTGGCGCACTCCTTGCTGCTAACCTAGAGCGCCTATCATCAGTAAACAAGGATTTCATAAGAATAGGGTTATCAGCCACTCAGGCCCCTCTGGAACTAATTGGCACATACCTGTGCGGTTACCAGGGAGAAGAACAGAGGCCCTTCAAGATTATTGAAGTCGACACCAAGAAATTCCTTGACCTGAGGACAATTACACCCGTTAACGACCTTACCAAAACAAGTTATGAAGTGGCCAACGACAGGATGTATGAAATCCTCACTGAAATGGTCAATGAGCACAAAACAACTCTTATCTTCACAAATACAAGAAGCGGTACCGAACACGTTGCAATGCGGCTCAAGGCCAGAGGAATAGAAAGCATTGAAGCCCACCATTCATCCCTTGGGAAGGAAACCAGGCTGGAAGTGGAGAACAAGCTCAAGAATGGTGAACTGAGATGTGTGATAACATCAACGTCATTAGAGCTAGGCATTGACATCGGCTATATCGACCTAGTAGTACAGATTGGAAGCCCGAAGTCTGTATCAAAAGGCCTCCAGAGGATCGGGAGGTCCGGCCACAACATTAACGATCTCTCTACCGGCAGGTTTCTTGTATTTGACCTTGATGACCTTATGGAATGTTCAGTTCTCACAAAGGCTGCTTATGACCGTGAGATCGACAAAGTTGTAGTTCCAACCAACTCACTTGACGTCCTTTCACAGGTTGTTGTGGGCATGTCGCTTGAAAGGCCATGGAAAATTGAGGAAGCATACAACATAATCAGGAATTCATACAGTTTCCACCAGCTTCCATTCGAAGACTTCATGGAAACTATCAATTACCTGTCTGGAAAGATAGAGGACAACGTCATTTACAGCAAAATATGGTACGATGAGGTAGAAAAAACATTCGGCAAGAAGAAGAGTACCAGAATGATCTACTTCATGAACATTGGGACAATCCCTGAAGAAGCGGATTACCAGGTTATAAGTGAAAAGGGCAGGCACCTGGGGCAGCTCAGTGACAAATTTGTAGAGCGGCTGAAGCAGGGGGATATCTTTGTGCTTGGTGCAAGGACATACATGTTCCAGAGAAGCGTTAGGAACAGGGTCTATGTCAGGGATGCAACAGGAATGAGACCCACCGTCCCGTCCTGGACAGGTGAGATGCTTCCAAGAAGTTATGATCTTGGTGTCCTCGTTGGCGAGTTCAGGAAAGAAGCCCTCAGACGCATTGAAGATGGAGAGGATATAAAGAAGTGGCTTATGGATGATTATAGGCTGGATGAGAACGGCGCAACCAGCATGATATCATACATCAAAACTCAGGCAAAGTTTGACGTCCCCACTGAAGACCATCTGCTCGTTGAGGGATATACAGATTCATCGGGTCTGTACAGCATAATTTTCCATAATCCTCTTGGCCGGAGGGTCAACGACGCGCTTTCACGAGCCTATGGCCAGGCCATGTCCAACCAGTTTTCAACCAACACACGGATCACCGTTACAGATGACGGTTTCATCCTCACAGTCCAGAAGAAGATTCCAATTAAGGAAATAGTTCCGCTTATCAGTTCAAAAAACTTTGAGGATATTGTTGCCCGCTCTATCAGCAACACGGAAGTATTCAAGCAGAGATTCAGGCACTGTGCTGCCCGGTCCCTCATGGTACTGAGGAAGTACAAGGGATACGACATATCTGTAGTTAGACAGCAGCTGAGGAGCGACAAGCTCCTGAAAACCCTTGGGGAAATGAAGAATTTTCCTGTTATCAAGGAAACATACCATGAAATCATGAATGATATGATGGATGTACCGCGGGCACTGAATTACGTCAAGGAAGTAATTGAAGGCAAGAATTTCAAAATACTTGATTACCGGGCCGAGACAAGTCCATTCTCATATGGGCTTATACTAGCAGGTGTTTCTGACATGGTCCTCATGGAGGACAGGTCCAAACTTCTCAAGGAACTCCAGGGAAGAATACTGGACAAAATATATGGTTCACAGGAAATCAGGTTCCTGATCCAGGATCAGGCTACAGTTGACCAGTACTACAAATCAAAGGTTCCACAGATAACTGACAAGCAGAGCTATGAAGACTTCGCAAGGCATTTTCTGGTCTTCGACCCATTCAGGAACAGGTTCAACAGCCCATTCCCATATGCGCAGGTAGGCGTCTCTGATATTACTGAGGACCTTATTGGCGAGGATGCCATTGTTTCCGTCTATGTTAGAGGGCCTGGGTGGGCTCACATCGACAACTATCCTGTATTAAGAAAACTCTTCCGTGCAGATGAAAAAATGGATGTATCCACACAGATGGTCTTTGATGCCATTGAAAACCAGACATTCGGCGAACTCAAGAAAGCCCTGGATATGGAAGAAGGTGAGCTGAAGGATTCCCTCACAAGGCTGGAATCATGGTATTCCATCAGGCGTACCCTCAAGGATGGAAACAATTCATATGTGAAAAACGACCTCTATGTTGAGCAACCAGATGTGGAAGATGCAGTGGACAGGGCCCTTATACTAGTTATCGGGAGTTATGGTCCACTTACCATCGATGAAATATCCATAAGGCTTCCCATAGACCAGACTCTTTTGTCCGAAGGCCTGAATAGGCTTGTTGAGGAGGGCACACTTGTGAACGAGTATATTACTCCTGTATTTGCAAGGCAGTATATCCTCAAGCCAGATCTCGATGCACTGCTTGGCCGGGGTGAAAGCAACGAGCTTGAAAAGAGGGTGGCAGATTTCTCCTCTGAAGTTGAGTCTGTTTCCGATTATTTTGAGAAGTATGGTTACGCTTACAGCACAGAGAGCATCCAGGCGAGGTGTGCCGATTACTCCGTCGATAAAATAGAGAATCTGATGCAAGGCGGAAAAGTCCACCTGGGAAGATTTGTGAAGAATCGGATGTCATATGCATCTGACTGGCTCACTGAAGCCCTTTACAACCTGAGATATGAACCATTCAAGGATGAGGAACTCCAGGTTCTCAAGCACATTGAGAACGGGCACAACACAGATGACGAAATAGCTGAAAGAACAGGGAACCCCGTAAAAGTCGTCAGGCAGATCATCCGAGCTCTTGAATTTAGGGTCTCCATTTCAAGATCATTGGATGGTAAGTTTTCCGTCCTTTACGGTTCCAGAGAACGTGGGGATGTACAGAAGAGCGTAAAGGT
Organism: Thermoplasmata archaeon; assembly: GCA_021850835.1. The sequence goes on along the minus strand of JAJZKS010000010.1, from coordinate 8,493 downwards.
TCTCATTGGAAAATTCGGCCCGGTGGCAAAGCGTGAGCTAGAACATACATTCTGGGCATACATGGGGGAAACCATAAAGTCATTAGAGGAAAAGCCCAAATATATCAGGAATGACCTCTATTATGGAGGCAGGAAACTCAATGGAGATCTAAAGAGGGGTGTTATTGTCCCGGTCACTGATCCGTTGGAGATTTACTTTGGAAGAAAGTATCTCAACGAGATAGATTACAATTCAATTTATGTTTCAAAGGGAAAGGAGGAGGCAACCCTTACCGTTGCTTACAATGATGGTGTCCTATGGATTTCAAACCTTACAGGTTCCATATCTTCACCTGAAAGTTTCTTCCTTTCAGTCAAGGAACTTGCCAGGAACCATAGTTGCCAGGAGATTTTCATTTCATCTGTTCCAGAGAATGTCTCACCTTACGGAAAGGAGGCTGGCTTTACAGATAAAGCTGGAGCGCTTCTACTGGGTGATGCAAGCATTTTGGATATTGAGGAGGAAGGCCTGTTCTCTTATGCAATCTCCAATGCACAAAGGAACACGGACTCAGTGGTATTTGAAAAGCTAAAGGAATTCCACCTTGGCATAAGGAATGAGGTGGAAGCATCATACATGGGCCTGAGGAATGCCCTTCTCCGCAACTACTTCCAGTCCAGGTTGCTTTATAATTTTGCGGGACCCTTTGGTGTACAGGCCATGGCAACCATGGAGACTATATCTGTATACAGGGCCATAAAAGCCAGAGAACTCAACGAAACAGACCAGAGAATAGTTCATGTAATAATGGAATACGGAGGGGCCACTGAGGCTGAAATCATTACCCACCTGCGAAGGGATGTACTGGGAGTAAGGAATAACCTCAAGTCTCTATACGAAGACTGTGTCATTGCAAAAGATTCGGACCGTCGCTACGTTTTCGTTCCGGAGAAGTACAAGAAAGGGGAAGCAGTTGATATCCTGGTGAAGGCAATGCTGAAGAATATGGGCTTCATAGATGCAAAGAGGTACGAGGAGACTACTGGAAGGCCAATGGACCAGAACTTCTTCAAGAATATTGATCAACTAATAAAATCAGGAAAAGCCATTAAGGGTGTCATACCCGGATTCCAGCGCCTGCTTTACATTAATCCTGCTGCGCTGAAATTCAAGGGCGGAGACTCAAGGATCATGATTCCCAAGGACATTATCATTCTGTACTTCCAGGATTATATCAAGAGGCAGCTTGGCACTACGAACCTATACATAATGGTAAAGGACGGGAAGCTTGCTGCGGGGTTCTCCGCCAGGAAGAGCCTGAAGACCCTGAAAGTCTCCAAGGTAATAGGGGACAGGGAATACAGGGACAAGATGAGGAAAGAGATGAATGAATTTGGATTTGCTGTCTCCTTCAATTGATTTTTATAAGGTGGAATTGAGCTTTTTTCCCAATCTGTAAGGATGACACTCTTTCAAGCATTGCTTGAGAAATAAGGGATTTTCTTCTAAAAAGAAGGATAAAAAGGTATTTCCAGATTTCTGAATTTAATAAAATCTTTTGTTAGGCAAGCTCATTTAAGGAGACCGAGGGAGCCAGCCAAATGACTTTTATCTAAAGTTCAAAAATAAGCAGAAATTTTATATCCAACTACCATACGTATTTAAATGGAAAATATCGATTTTTATTTGATGGGACTTTCCGTGATTCTCGCAGCATTCTTACTCGCAGTGGGCGGGCGGGCATACAGGAAATCTGGTATGCGGATGTTCCTTTACATAATGATAGTTTTCCTCATCATACTCTTAGACGGTGTCATCCTAATTCTTGTTGGGTTTGGACTGCTGTCTCTACCAATTTCAAACACAGCTGTCCTGATGGTATCTAACATAGCTGTCCTCCTCCTATTCTATTACGGGGTAGTGCGGGGTAGTTAGATATTGCATAATCAGGGTTCTATCAGGGATCTCATCGAACAGATAATATCTGAAAACCCAGGAATACATTTCAGGGAAATCCAGAGAAAATCGGGAGCTGCGGTCGGTCAGGTTGAATACCACCTCTACCAGCTTGAGCGGATGGAGAAAATATCTATCAAGAAGGACGGTAAGCTCAAGAGATATTTCCTCCTAAATAACACGGGTTTCAACGACAGGAAAATTCTTTATTTCCTGAGAAATAAATTTGCCCGTGATATCATTTTTTACCTTCTGGAAAACGAGAGCGCCGAACTGTCGTTGTTTCTATCCGGGAGAAAGAGCAAGCAGGAGAATACGAGGCAGGTCATTTCAGACATGATTAACCAGGGTATCATCCACTCCGAGAGTAAATCTATCACCAACTATCTCTTTCTTACAGATCCTGAAAATACTAAGCTGATACTGAAAAAATTCCGTGAGAGTTTCCTGGATTCCATGAGCAGCAACATTATGTCCATGCTCGACTGAATTTAGAATCTTCTTTTACGGTAAGAACCATAAGAAATTCCAAGCAGTGCAATTCCCGAGATCATTCCTGCACCCAGAAGCTCAGAGTGCACAATAAGGAAACTGGCAGCATTCTGGATATCATTCTGCAGAATCGGGCTCTGGAACAGGTTTATCTGCGGAACGGAGAAATATGGGTCCTGTGAGAGTGATTGGATGCCGTTGGTGAAATGATACTGGAAGATCAGGGTATCGACTGTGCCGTCGGTGCTTTTTGAAGCATTGAGCAATCCAGTGTTCCCATTGACAGTGAACGTGCTGTTCCACCAGTAATAGGCATCATAATGGGTGTTGGAGACGCCTATGGCGGTGGTGTTCAGCTTCGTGAGATTGTGCGATATCTGGGCAAGGTGATGGTATTGCTCGAACCCATTTCCAAGTTTTGCACCGAGTTGCTGTATCAATAGTAGATCTCCCGTTCCATTGATGCTGGTGGAACTCATGGTGAATGTAAGCTGGAAACTGCTCAGTGTAGTGTTATTCCCAGGAACCGGGTTCGCAACGTACGTCTTGTTCATCCAGATCACGATGTCTGATGTAATTCGGGAGTCATACCCGAATCCCCAATCTTCCTGGCCGCTCCGAATCAGGGCGGGACTTATGTTGAATTTTTCCTCAAGGCCTTTGAGGTATTGTATGTCTGATTTATGGAATAGCAGGTGGGAAGCATAGTAAATGCTGTTGTTGGACACACGTTGGATGATCCACTTTTCCGATGGGAAAAACGCGTAGTAAAAGCCACTCTGGGTAAATAGGAGCATTCCTTCGTAAGAAATGTTGAAGCTGGTGTTTGATGAGGCATTTATGTAAACTTGAGGGTAGCTGGTAAAATGCAGCTCGTTTTCAACAGGAGCCTCAGGGCTGTGCGCCCCATCATCTGCGGAGGCAACAGGGAGTGCCATTAATGAGAATATGGCCAGAAGTAGTAGGATGCGCCTCAACAAATGGTTAACTGCCTATTTAAAATAAAATTTTTTGGTACAATGGTGCTGAAATATGTTTAGGAGAATTCTTCCCTTAGCTCTATCAAGACAAGATTTAGGACATCCTCAAAAGTGACTCCTGTATACTCCCTCAGGCCACCCATCTCCGTCCTTAGCCTGGCTACATATTGATCGTCTTCAGAATCGAATTCAATATTACAAATAAGTTCCTGCATGTTAATCCTCTGTAAAAACGGAATTTCCTGCTTTATTTAAACATTTTGGGATAATTATTCCGTGGCAATCTGTGACTCGCCAAAAAAATGGCTTGCGAATTGGCGGAATTCAAGCCCGATTACACATAAGAATCATAAGTTAGAGAATTCATAATTCAATCATGATTCTGCCCAGTGACATCTTGCTCTTCATTTCAGAAAAAGCCCCATTTACGTCTTCAAGATGGATTTTCCTGTGAACCATAGCTGAAATTTTTCCCTCTGCAGAAAGTTTCAGGGCTTCTTTCATGTCCTCACGGGTGGAACTGATGCTTCCCATTATCCTGTTACCCTTGAGTATTATTAGGCCAAGCGGCAATGGCACAGGTGTGGGGTCAACATTTCCAACCACGACCATCCTCCCCCCTGTACGCAAGCTCCGGAGGGATCTGTCAAAGGTTGGAAGCCCAACGCTTTCAAAGGCAAGATGGACTCCATCACCTGTGTTTTCCTTTATCTCCTTGTCGAAGTTCTCTGAGGTAACGACAAGATCTGCTCCAAGGCTGTAAAGTTTCTCTGCCTTCCATGAAGAAGATGTCTTGGCAATTACATGAGCACCCAGAGCCTTTGCAATCTGTATGGCATGCGTTCCAACTCCGCCGCCGGCGCCTGAAATTAGGACCTTTTCACCCTCCTTGAGGCCGCCAACACGTTTCAGTGCATTGTAAATCATTCCAGTTACGCAGGCAGATATGGAAGCTTCAGCCTCCCCAACTCCCTGTGGCACTTTCACGAGGGACCTGTCGGAAGTCCTGATATATTGGGCATAACCACCGTTGACAGTTTCCCCGAAGGTTTTCTTGTTCGGGCAGAGATTTTCATTTCCTGAAGTGCAGAATTCACATTTTCCGCACGGAGTGTATATGAGGCTTGCCACCCTGTCTCCAGGCTTGAATTCCTGGACATCATTGCCAACTTTTTCTATTATTCCTGAAATCTCATGCCCGGGAATTATTGGAAGGGCCACCCGCGGAAAAAAACCCTCCTGTGTTAGAATATCGCGAAAACAGATTCCTGTGAGTTTCTGCCTGATTAGAACATCATGCCCTGAAACTTCCGGTATTTCAACATCTTCAACAACAAGTGGCTCCTTGATCTCCTTCAGCACAGATGCTTTCATATGTATGAATGTGGTAGAAATATATATTTGATGGGTCTAAATGGGTTCTGCATAACCGTGTCGCAAATGTTCAATTTAAGATTTTCCAGGGAAATGGCCTTGAAGGAAATATCCGTGGAGGGCTATGAGATTCTCAGGAAGTCAAAGGTATCTGTGGTAGGATTGGGGGCCACAGGTTCTCCCGTTGCCGATTTATTTGTTAGGGCAGGCATAGGCAAAATTCAGATTATAGACGGTGACACCGTGGACATATCCAATATACACCGGCAGATTCTCTATTCCGAGGGAGATGTTAGCAGGAAGAAAGTGGAGGCAGCGGCAGGCAGGCTCCATGATATTAACCGGGACTGCGAAATCCAGGCGGTTCCAGAATTCTTGACGCCTGAAAACACTTCCAGAACCCTTGGAAGACCATCAGTTGTCATAGATGGGACAGACAATATGGAAACACGGAGGATCATTAACAGTTACTGCGTTTCCAACAGTATTCCATGGGTATTCATCTCCTCAATAGGCACAGTGTCGCAGGTAAAGGCAATAATTCCTGGAAAAACATCCTGCCTCGATTGCTTCATCGACAGGAATGCAAAGTATTCAATGAGCTGCGAGGACACCGGTGTGCTTGCATCTGCTCCGATAATGGCATCCAGCCTTGCATGGACCATGGCACTGAAGATCCTATTGGGCAATGAAGTAGATGGCGGCCTTTGGCACATAGATCCCTGGCATCTATCGATGGAACAGGTTCATATTAATAGAAATCCGGGATGCCCTACTTGCGGTAAGATTTAAGGCTGATATTTGATGATAAGTGGTATTATTTTTGATCTCGACGGGACATTGCTTAACTCAAAAGCGCTTAGGGTCAAGGCATGGAAGCATGCGTTAGAGTCTTTCGGAGTGAATATCCCGGAGGAGCAGATAACGCCGCTCATTGGGCTTCCTGGCCCAGACCTTGCTGGGAAGTTTTCCAACAGGGCATTCGAGATTGAGATGGAAGAAGAGAGGTACTTCAAAACACACCTGGAGGAAATGTCTCTCTATGGGGATGTTGACCACACATTCAGGAAACTCTCTGATTTGAGACTGAAAACGTCCATTGTGACATCATCAAGGAGGGCTCTCATGGATATCCTCAAACTCCCATACCATCCTGTTGTAACTATAGATGACGTGGAGTTTGGAAAACCGGACCCGGAACCTTACATCAAGGCGCTTTCCATTCTTGGTGTTAATCCAGGTGAATGCCTGGTGGTGGGGGACGCAGAAACGGATCTCATACCGGCAAAGGAAATCGGATCAGTATCGGTATTCATCGGCCATGGGAACAGGCGATTCTCTAAATATGCTGATTACTACATAGATGAGGTATCTGAAGTCCTTGATATTGTGGGGAAACTCAACAGGTAGCCCAAAATCAAGATTGTAAGGGCTTGAGCTTTTCCGTGAGGCCAGGATACCTTTCTAGAAAATCTTTCTGCAGTGTAACGAAGGCAGGCACAATTTCAAAAGCTTTCATCCAGTTCTTAGAATTTTGTTTCATTTTCCCTTTAATACTTAAAGTAAACTCTGTTTTAGCTCCCTGCTTCTCTTTATTGGAACCATACAAATCTGTGGCTGAATATGAAGAAAGATTTGACCTTATGGCCTGAATGAGCCTTTCCAGGTTATCGTCGCTGGTTACAACTTCTTCTAGAAACCTCAAAGCAGGCCCAGCCAGCATCTCGCCCTTCTCAATGGCAGCAAATGCACCTTCCAGCGTTTTAACAGGCTTTGGGCATTCAATGCCTACTTCTACTGCACTTCCCTTAAACAGCACGAAGTCGACATTTCCCATCTCAGACCTTACGTAATCCGCAACATTGAATCCATTTGTAAAATAAAATGCGCTAATAATTGAATCTCGGTTGCTTAGGGACTTTAAGGAATTCCTCGGTGACATCCTGATGTATTTCAAGGAAGGCAGCATTTCCAGGATGCTCTCTTCCTGTCCCATCTGAACTATCATGCCGGATATTCCGGGCCTGCGGTCCTCAAATTCCTTTGACCATTTAACCACTGCAACCTCCGTTCCTGCCTCAAGAAACTTTGTATTTCCTTCAAGGGAAATGAAACCGCTAGTTGAAATGAAACGGGAAATGGACCCAGATAATCCCGTGACCGGATACACCCTGTTGGGGGTGCCATGGAAAACATTGACAGGGATCAGGTTCTGTTTTCCCATCTCCAGCTTCAGGTTCACTGCAAGCGTACCAATGTCTGGCCGGGTCTCCATTTCAAACCTTCCTGCAGCAAGTATTGCGCTCAGGAATATGGACCTGAAAATCATCATTGATGATACGGGGAAACCTGGGAGCCCAATAACTGCTTTTTCTCCGGACCGGCCTAGAACAGTGGGTAATCCCGGCTTTACAAGGACACCATGGAAAACCATTCCGGGCGCCATCTCATCTATTATCCGGTAAACAAGATCTGATTCCCCTGCCGAACTTCCTCCAGATAGAATCACAATGTCAGAATGGGAGAGGCTTTCCTCTATCTTTCCATTAATCTCGCCATAGACATCTCTGGCTATTCCTGCATAAGTTGCCTCAATGAACTGGAAGGTGTTCAATTCGTTGCACACAGCTATGCCATTGGCATCGCTGATGCTTCCCTCCCTGTATGGTTCTGTATGGCTGATGAGCTCATTTCCTGTTGAAATTACAGAAATTATGAGTTTTCTGTAAACATCTATTTCTGGAATTCCAAGCGAAGCCAGCACAGCGATGTCATTGGTATCAATCTGCTTTCCCGCAAGCATTAGAAGCTCCCCACTTGTAATGTCACTGCCTGCTTCTGCAATATTGGTCCCCGCCGAGACAGGCTCAAGGACTCTCACTCTCCCATCGGCAAGCATTTCAGTATCCTCCACCCTGACAACAGAATCAGAACCCTCTGGGATTATGGCACCGGTGGAAATCCTGAAACAATTCAATTCTCCCAACATGCGCTTTCTTGGCTGGCCTATGAAAGATTCGCCCCCAATGTTGAGGGTAACCGGTTCTGCATGGGTAGCACTCTCCACTTCAGATGCCCTAACAGCATATCCGTCCATGGTAGCCCTGTTGAACGGAGGATTATTCCTCGTCGCGAATATGCTAGCTGACAGTATTCGACCCCCACTTTGGGTAATTGGTACTTTTTCTGTCCCTTTCAGTGGGATAAGGGTCTCCTTTGCAAGTCTCACTGCATCAGTGAATGTTACCAGTTTCTTGTATACGGACTTCAAAACCTATCACCAAAAAGCTTTACTTCAACAACATGGCCCGCCTCCAGGCCTTCCACTGTTCCAGGAATCAATATGGTTCCGTCGGAATCAAGGATAGAACTTATGGAACCCGTTCCGTGTGTGCGAACAACTTCCACAGTTAAACCGTGCTCACCGGATACAAGTTTTACCCTGTAAATGCCTGCATACCCTGCCTTGTTTGTTAAATTTGATGAAAGAACGCCTGAAACCACCCTGTGGTATTCCTTCAAACCTGTCATCGATTTCAGGTATTCTTCAAAAAAGAGATCAAATGAAAGCATAGAGGGAACTGGCACTCCAGATATTGAGAAGACTGGCTTTCCCCTGGATTCATAAATAGTCATGGTCCTTCCTGGCCTGATCATGGCTCCCCCGAATACCACATTTGAAATATTGGCAATTGCTTCAGGGTCACTGCA
>JAJZKS010000009.1:5813-16876 GCA_021850835.1 Thermoplasmata archaeon | reverse complement strand
CTTTTCTTAGAGAGATCCTCGTATTTTTCAAGGATTTCAGAATATTCAAGGATTCTCCTGTAGGCCTTGAATAGGTAAGGGTGGCTTCTAGCCTTTGTTTCCACATACTGCCACAAGGTCTGCTGGTAGATTCTTTCCTTTATTTCGTGAAGTTCATTGAAAATTGCGGCGAGGTTATGCAGGGAAAGTGCCTTTTTCCTTTCTTCTGCGTTCATTTCCCTGATTTCCTTGACCGAGTATTTTCCATAAAGGGGGCTCCACCTTGGAAGGGTGGAAATCCTGCTGAGTTCCTTAGAACCGTCAGAAAAGAGCATCCTGCCATCCCTTGCATACTTCACGTAAGAAGCTGAGTCGAATATGTCAACGCCAAGAAGCACAGCCATTGACAGGAACATGGGATGGCCTCCTCCAAAGAGGTGTATTGGCTTGGAGAAACTGGCGTTCAACTTTGAACTGATTATGATATCAACCAGCGCATCATAACGATAGTTCTCAAGCAGGGGCACGACTCCGCCAATCGGTAAGTATCCGGCCTGAGAAGAGCTCATGAGCTCTGCGGACCTCTTCCTTAGGTCAGGGTAAACGGAACCCTGGATTGGTCCCGCAAGTATGGTATCTTCCACTCCCTGCGGCACCTCATTCATTCTGGAATATGTTTCCATGACCGCGTATTCTGCTTTTTCATGGGAAAAATCCGGTTCTGAGAAGACATCCAGAATGGTTGATATGTCGCTGCCAATCTTTCTTTGGAATTCAACGATCTCCAGGTTTGTGTATTCCACATCAGAATACACATGGCTCTGGAAAGTTCCGGAATCGGTCATTATGGGGCCATCAAATCCTATGAGCGAATGGACGCCGTTTTTCTCCGCCTTCTCCCTGAGGTTCTCGCTCCTCCTGATAATGTAGCTGTTTGTTATGAAAGCCCGTGCCCCGAGCGAAACCATTTCTCCAATGCCGAGCGTGGGTATATTGGGATTGATGACGGGAAGTATGGTAGGAGTCTCGATGACACCGTGCGGCGTTTTGAATTTTGCAGTTCTGGCAAGGCCATCCTTGCCTGTAATCTCAAAGTTTAATTCTGGCAATAAGGGAACATAAGGTCACTCGGAGTAATAATAGTTCCCGGATTCGCGCTGGGTTTTGTCTAGCCTGCTGTCAACTTTGTTGATTCTTGGCCTTCTGGTCATTGCGTCTCTCCTGAAAGTTACTCCGGCATCCTTAAGGAAAAGATTCATCCCATCTTTCATGGACAGGGGCCCTTTTGATTCCCCTTCCAATCCAGGTTTCCCGTTGAAAACAATGAGTGCATCTGAAATGAGATCTATGAAATAGACGTCATGGTCTATTACGAATGCACTTTTCTTATTATTCTCCATAACTCTCTTGATGATCCTTGCCGCAGACATCCTGTATGCACTGTCTAGGTGTGCGGAGGGTTCATCCAGTATATACAGGTCAGAGTCCATTGACAATGTGAGCGCGATGGAAACCCTCTGCAGCTCACCTCCGGAGAGTTCCTGGACGTTCTGTTCATATAAAGATTCAATTTCAAGGGGCTGCATTATTTCATTCTTGACCAGTCCGGACTGCATCCTTTCCTTCAGCGCTTGTGCAAGAAGTGAAAATACTGATCCGTCAAAATCTGTAGAAATGTACTGCGGCTTGTATGAAATTTTCAGAGTCCTGGAAAGGGAACCGGAATCAGGTTCAGTAACACCTGCCAGCATCCTTGCAAAGCTGGACTTTCCGAGGGCATTTTTCCCCAGCACTCCAATAACTTCACCGCTCCTAATGAGGCCGCTGTTTATCTTTAGCTTGAAGTCCCCCAGGGTCTTTTCCATGTCCGTCCAGGAAGCAATTTCCATACCAGTTGAAAGTCTCCTGTCTGATTTTTCATGAAAGTCGATCGAATAATTCCTGATCCTGACGTTCTCCTCCCTCAGGTAACCCTCAAGGAATGAATTGATAGCCTTGTTGCTGGTACGTTGTTCGCTTATAATGCCATAAGTGCCAGTTTGGCCGTAAACCACATGGACAGTGTCCGCCATCCAGTCCATGAGCGCAAGGTCGTGTTCCACAACCATGACGGTCTTTTCCTTTGCCAGTTTCTGGATTATTCCTGCGACCCTGATTCTCTCCGCAACATCAAGGTAGGAAGACATTTCATCAAACAGGTATATGTCTGCGTCTCTCAGGAGAGTTGCGCCAATTGCAAATCTCTGAAGTTCTCCACCTGAACAGCTCTTAACATCCTTGTTTAGCGAAGCCTCAAGATTCAGCATGGACACGATATCGTCCATCCTTCCCTGGGAATCGCCCTTCTTTAGGACTTCCCCTATGGTGCCTGAAACGACTTTGGGGATAAGGTCGACATTCTGGTCCTTGAGCACTGCCCTTTTAGTCCCGTTGTATAGGCCTGAGAAGTAGTCTCCCATCACGGAAGTGGCATATTTATCCAAAACTGATTTCCTGGAGGTTGGCCCATCATAGTTTCCGAAATTCGGGACAAGAATGCCAGCGAGTATTTTCAGCGTAGTGCTCTTTCCCATGCCATTCTGGCCCAATAGGGCTGTAACTTTTCCTCTGGAAAGTTCCGGAAGCGAATAAAGCCGGAAAGAATTTAATGCATACTGGTGGGTCAGATCGTGGTTTAGTTCATCCGGTATGGTGACAATCTTAATCGCCCCGAAGGGGCACCTGTGCACGCATATGCCGCAGCCTATGCACAAAGGCTCATTTATTACTGCCTGGGAATCCGGCTCTGGAAATTCAATGGTTGGGGTGCCGCTTCTTACAGGCGGGCAATAATACTGGCATTCATGGTTGCATTTTTTGGGATGGCACTTGTCATGGTCGAGAATTGCGATGTGCAAGATACCACCTAATTCATCTTCCAGTACTCGTCAGGTATCTCTTCATAAATCTGGTATGCTTCAGCCTTTTCTACACTTGTTTCCACGGTCTTGAGCTTTGAAAGCTCAATGATCCTGTTTACGTTAAGAATCCAGTAGTGAATCCTCCACTCCCTTCCATCATAAAGGGTGGTTTCCTCTCTTTCTGTCTGAAGGACCCCTATATCTTCCATGGTGTAAAAGGCATCCCGGTCTTCCGGTTCAAGCATGTTATCGATCACACGGTCGTTATAACCAAAAAAATTAATGAGATGTTCAGCGGCTTCAAAAGCTTCTTCCTGGCTCATACTCCTATTCTGGAGGCTCAATCCTTTGCTAATTGCAAGAGACAACTCCCCAATATTGGTGAAATTTCTGCCACTTTCTGAATCTTTAATTGGTGCATCTTCCTGAGTTTTCATATTGTTCCAACTGTTGAATGTGTGTATGTGAATACTGATAAGTGTAAATTTCCTAATAAGTTTATCTCAGTGCCTATCCATTATCGAATTGTCGGTAATTTTAGCTCTTTTCGGAGAATTGTCAATATAACAATTATGAATACAATATACTGGGTGTTATATCCAATCGAGATGCGTCTCCCCCTCAGACTATTTAAGGGCAGGCACCATTAGAGGGTAGCTTTAAATGAGAGACCTGGCATTTCCCGCACGCAAAAAGTATGCTGATTTCCGCAGTGGGCAATTTGCTGCCAAAAAGCTTGAGATATATTCTGACAAGGAAATAACTAGCAGCCTTTTAGAAAAAATCGGCGTGGTTGCATTCAGCTCAGGAAATATGCACCATTACATGGCTGATTGGTCTGGCGAATCTCTGGATGCACTTCTAACCAACTTTGAACTTCCCGATCCTGTAATTGCACACCTAAGGGCGCCTCCACAAGAAAGGAGGCCGGATATCCCCAAGATAATGGCTGTGGTAAATGTAACTCCGGATTCCTTCTACCCAGGCTCAAGGATTGGCAATGATCCACGCCAATTCCAGGAGATCATAGATGCATCGCCGGATATCATTGATGTTGGGGCAGAAAGCACTAGGCCAGGCAGTGGAGGGATAGGCGTGTCAGAAGAGATTGAAAGGCTGCAGCCTGTTATTTCATATCTCCGGAAAAACTCTGAAATTCCGCTGTCACTTGATACAAGGCACTTGGAGGTGCTGGAGGAATTTGGCGGTGAAGTTTCATACATCAACGATATTAGCGGATTCAGGGATCATAGGATGATCAAGGGAGCCTATCAGCACAACCTGAAATGTGTAACCATGCACATGAGGGGGGAACCTGGTAATATGCAGCATATGACGGAATACACAGATATTGTGCCGGAAGTACTTTCCTTCTTAGTGGACAGTGCCGAAAATCTCAGAAACGCCGGAGTAAAGGAAAATGACATTTACCTGGATCCGGGTATAGGATTTGCAAAGGATCTGTATGGTAACCTTGACCTCATAAGGGATGCTAAAAGTTTCAGTGTTGGCTACCGCACACTGTTTGGCACCTCAAGGAAAAGCTTTCTTGGGCAAATCACGGGAAAAGGTGTTGAAGAGAGGTTGCCCGCGACACTTGCCACGACTGCGTATCTTGCAATACAAGGCGTTGATGTCGTCAGGGTGCATGATATAAAAGAAAATTTAGATGTGGTAAAGGTAATAAATTCTATAATAAGGCAAGGTAACTAGGCGTTGGGATGAAGCCTGCAGTCCTTGCAGAGCCCTTTTATCAGGAGGTTGGCCTCGGCAACTTCAAAACCTGTGGTCTCTACATTGGATAGGATACTGTCCCCGTCAACGTCGACATCTGATATCCGTCCGCATTTTGCACAAATAAAGTTTCCGTGGAATTCAGTGTTTGTCTCAAACCAGGTTGTGCCGTTAATCTCGAACGACTTTATGGTTCCGGCTGAATGAAGGGCCTTAAGGATGTTGTAAACAGTGGCAAGGGTAATTGTCGGTTCCTTTCCCTTGACATTGTTGAAAATCTCGTCCGCTGTAAAGTGACCTGGAGTATTATCAATGACATAGTCTATGATGCAAAGCCTCTGAGGAGTTATCTTGAAATTTGACTTCTTAAGAGACTCAACATAATACTCTTTTTCCATATTTATGATAATTAATAATTAGTAATTAAGGCTTGTTTATAAATAGTTTAGATAGGGTTTTAAATGTAACCTATGCATCATCAGGGCTCTATGTTATTCTCAAAGGATATGATAACAGCTACGCGGCTTTTTACATCTGCAATAATATCCTCAATTTTCATCTTCAATCTGTAGATGTGCTTTGTCCGACCCTTTCCAATGATGTATTTTACTTCCATGCGTTGAAGGTAGCCCTCCTTGATGAGATATTTAAGGCCTTCAGAAGCGCGTGAATTGCTTATGCCAAGTGTAAGCGTTATGTCAGCCAGGCTCAGGTCAGGCTTCTGTTCCAGGAGTGCCAGAATTTTAGCTCTATTCTTGCTAAAACCCACATTCCTGAGTTTCTCGTAAACCTGAACGGATCTGTCGTAATTCACGTTAAAAAAATATATGCTTAATAATATTTAAAGCCTTTGCTGAACCGGAAAATTTGCAACAAATCCACTTCTAGAACATGTATGAAGTTGTCAGACCTGAGAGTGCAGAACGGCATGAGAATTAATACCAAAGTACAATCTACTCCATCAATGACCTTTGAGAGACTTAGAGGCTTCAGGGACATGTTCCCAGAAGATGCGGAACCAAAGTTCTTCATGCTTAATCTGGCTGACCAGGTTGCCTCCTCATTTGGCTTCCAGAGGATAGACATGCCAAGCCTCGAACCACTTGAGCTTTACAAACTGAAGTCTGGAGAGGAACTGGTTTCGCAGACTTTTTCATTCGTGGACAAGGGTGGCAGGGAAGTAACTATGATTCCTGAGGCGACCCCATCAGTTGTCAGGATGCTCACATCGAGAAAGGACCTCCCCAGGCCTGTAAAGTGGTATTGTTATCCAAAGCTCTGGAGATATGAGGAACCACAGTCTGGAAGGCTTAGGGAACACATTCAGTTCAATGCGGATATTTTTGGCCCCAACACGCCAGATGCGGATGCCGAAATAATTGGGCTTGCCGCGTCCATTCTTGACAGGATAGGCCTTGAAGGGGAATATTCAGTAAGAATCAATGACCGGAAGCTTATGGAATCCCTGCTCAAGGTGATGGGCACTGAAGACATAATGGCAACATTTTCAGTGATAGATAAATTCAAAAAGATCTCAAGGGAAGAATTCACGTCCCAGCTGGAAGAGAGGGGATTTCCTGAGGGCAGAATACCTGACCTGATATGGCTCATGGAGAACCCTGGCGACTTCACTGAACTAAGAAGCAGCATTGAAAGGGTAGTGGTCATGGATGAAAACCTTGCGGGCATTATTGGAAGATTGGAGGAGACCCTTTCCCTTGCAGGAAAATACACCAACTCAAAACTCATAATAGATTTTTCAGTGGTGCGCGGGCTATCTTACTACACTGGCATAGTTTTTGAAGTTTTTGACATAAATGGTGAATTCAGGTCTATTCTTGGCGGCGGAAGATACGACAACCTTTCAAAACTGTTGGCTGACCAGGAGATCCCTGCGGTTGGCTTTGGGATGGGCGATGTGGTTATAGAGATGCTTGCAAGGCGCCAGGGATTATGGAACGTTCCCAACAGGCCCATCAGGTTCTCAGTGTGCGTAGCTTCAGACAAGGCTAGGGAATACTCACTTGATATATCATTAAAATTGAGAGGGGCTGGGCATATAGCCAGCATGGATATTTCCAGGAGAAGTCTATCAGCACAGCTTAAGAACGCTTCCATCCAGGGATACGATTATGCGGTCATAATCGGAAACAGGGAACTCGAGAATTCTGAGGTAACACTCAGGAACCTTTCAACAGGGGAACAGGAGAGCATGAACGAATCCATCATGCTTGAAAAAGCAGGGAACCTGAAAAAATAGCATGCAGGCACTTCCTCTGCAGATCGCAGTGGTTTGCACCCATAATGGGAAACACTTTCCATTTATACAAATATTTTCCTATCCACATGATAATAATAAGTTCCCCTAACAAATTGTTGAAAATCTTAGCTGATAAAGCCTGAAAAGATTTATAAATCATTTAAAGCTTAAACCTACAGGGTGAAACTATGTCCGTTGCATTTATCTTGGTGAGCACAGTACCCGGGAAGGAACACGAAGTATACAACAAAATTTCTAAGGTGAATTATGTTGTGGAGATACACCCTTTGTTTGGGGAATATGATCTCATTGTAAAAATTGATGCAAAGGACTACAGTGAACTCGGCAAAATTGTCATCGAACAGATCAGAACCATCGATGGGGTCATCGATACAAAGACCCTGACAGGAATAAAACTTTGAGGTGCATAGCTTAATGAGTGTTGTATTTACTCCGTGGAATTGGACAGTATTTGGGTTTGTGATACTTGCTTTACTTGCCCTATCTCTCTTCGTGCTGGGAATCCTGACAGCTTATTTCGGCAGCGGAAAGAGCAGGGCAGTTGGCGTAGTGCTTCTTGTATTGGGCATAGTTGTTGGAGCACTTGTTGTGCTCGTAACGCACTACGCAATGCCAAGCATTAACCTGCTTAATAATGTTATACTCGGCACAATTTTCTATGTTGTTGCCGCAGTTATCGGGGCTGTCCTCGGGCTGCTCATATTCCTCGGTGCAATAATGAAGACCTGATTTTAAGGCGCTTCTTTTTCTATAAATTTTAATCCCTTTACAAACATTGTTTTTCCAACATTTTTTAACACTTATGGCTGCACAGGAATCAATATTCAAACGGGAAGGTCATAAAGCTAAATTTGTGCTTGAAGGCGTTATCTTTGATTTCGACGGCACAATGGTTGATAGTGAAGGGGCAACATTAGAACTTGCGAAGCCCATCATTTCTAGAAATCTGGGAAGGGAAATCCTAGACCAAGAGATGAAGGGGCTCAAGGGAAAAGTTTGGAAAAAAGAGTTCCAGAAATTGTTCCCTATTAGCTATGAACAGGTATACAATTAAATTGTGGAAGCATGGGAAAAGGCCGCACCTGAAATATCACCATACGATGGAATAGCCGATTTGCTCCACCATCTGGCTGAAAAAGAGATTCCCATGGCTATTGTATCTTCTAGGGAGTCACGCCTTATCTGGGAAACTTTGGAAAAGCTTTCATGGAAAGGCTATTTCAGTGCAGTAGTTGGTCAGGAAGATGCCCCCAGGCATAAACCAGCGCCCCAACCCTTCCTTATGGCAGCCAGGGCGATGGAACTGGATCCAGAACATTGCATTTACGTTGGGGACCAGCCGTGGGATATTCAGGCATTAAAATCAGCAGGAATGTACTCTGGGGCAGCCCTCTGGGGAGAAGGAAGATTAGAGGAGCTGGAAGTGGAAAGCCCAAATTTCCTTTTTCACCTTCCAAGTGACGCTATCAAAACTGTTACTGGATAATGTTTATCCTGGCCCATTTGACTTTACAGATCTGGCGATTCAATATATAATGTATTAAATCCAGTTGCAATGTAGGGGAAGTCCCATGGTAAAAGTGGAAAAATTCATTCAGGACGCGAAAGATGACATAGTCAGTAACCTTCACGGCAAAGGGATACTGGCCTGTTCAGGAGGCCAGGACAGCACGCTGCTGGCAGTCCTGTCAAACATGGCGGCGGGAGACCGCATCCTTTCAGTTTTCATTGATACGGGACTTGTAAGGGAAGATGAGATCCACAGGGTAGAGAAACTGTTCAAGTCCTATTCGCTGAATTACAGGATAATTGATGCATCAGAGAGGTTCTTCAAGGCATTAATAGGCGTGTCAGACCCTGAAACAAAGAGAAAGATCATTGGGAAAACATTTATCGACGTTTTTGAAGAAGTTGCAAAAGAGTACGGGGCAGAGACCCTGCTGCAGGGAACAATCGCTCCAGACTGGATTGAGAGTGGCGGTTCAGTAAGGGATGTAATAAAGAGCCACCACAATGTTGGCGGACTTCCAGAACAGATGAACCTGAAACTTCTGGAACCTCTCAGGGACCTCTACAAAGATGAAGTGAGGGATATATCAAGATTCCTCAAGCTGCCAGCTGATATACAGCCATTCCCTGGCCCAGGGCTTGCAGTAAGGATCATTGGTGAGGTTACAAGGGAAAAAGCGGACCTTCTCAGAAAGATCACAACAATAGTTGAGCGCGGAGTGGTGCAGCAATACCCGGACCCTGACAACAGGCCATGGCAGTATTTTGCTGTGCTGCTACCTGTAAAATCAACAGGGATCCATGGTGACAGGAGAACCTACGGATATACTACAGCAATTCGCATGATAGATACCACGGATGCCATGAGCGGGACATTCACTAAGCCAGACTGGGAATTTCTGGACAACCTGTCTTCTGAGATAACAAATGAAGTTAGGGAAGTCAACAGGGTCGTTTACGATATTACGAGCAAGCCACCGGGAACCATTGAATGGGAGTAAGCGCTTGCGTTAGGTAATTTAAATATACAGTTTCGGCATTGGGATTAGAATCATCATAGTGATAGCATGACAGAAGAGGAGCTTTTACTTTCAGAAGAAGAATACCAGAAATCCGGTGTACATATAGGTACACAGGTAAAGTCCAAGGATATGCAGGAGTACATATTCAAGATAAGGAACGACGGGCTTTACATTCTCGACATAAAGAAAACCAACAAAATGCTCATTGTGGCAGGCAAGATGCTTGCCAGGTTCAAGCCATCAGAAATCCTCGTGGCAGCACAGAGGCAGTACGCCTTCAAGCCAGTTGCAAAGTTTTCAGAGGTAGTAGGTTCAGAATCTATCGTAGGAAGATTCATACCTGGAACACTCACGAACCCACAGCTTGAAAGCTACAGGGAAGCCAAGGTTATTCTTGTCACAGATCCGTTGGCCGACACACAGGTCATGAAGGAAGCCAAGAAGGTTGGCATTCCAATCATTGCTCTTTGTGACGCAAACAACAAGACAGACTATGTTGACGTAGTGATACCAACAAATAACAAGGGCAGAAGATCACTTGCAGTGATATACTGGCTGCTTGCTAGAGAGATCATGAAGAACAGGGGCTCAATATCAACCAACAATGACTTTGCGCCAACAATAGACGACTTCGAAGCACAGCTCTAATTTTCTGAACTGAAGGGGTCTTTTACCCTTCTTAATTTAATGTATTTCGGTTCATCGTCGATGAAACCGGAAAACAGCATTTCTTTTCTTACACCCTGGGCCACCCTAACCGCCCTGCTTATCTTAAACCACTGCTCGTCCTTCCCAATTACGTGGACAAGAAAATCTGCGTGTTCCTCAATATTTCCAGAGTAGATTCTGAAGTTCGCGCCATACTTGAAGCCTGTCTTTACGATGAATTTCCGTTTAAGGAGGTCATTGTAAACTCTCTGAGAAAAAATTTCCTCTGCAGTCCCTTCAAGGCTGGACTTAAGGTATCCTGCTTCTGACCTGTTGAGTATTTTCATGTCGCCGAATTGTGTTCCAAACCACTGAGGGACACCGTTTGCATCCACCACACACAAGCCTTCCAGATCCCTTATTTCAGTTTTTGGTTCCAAGTCTACTTCTGCTTTTCCCTCCTCATCCCATTGCTCTGAAATAAAGATTGTGAGGTCATTGTCATCGTCCAGGGCCGCATAAATGCAGTTTCCGTTTCTGAAAAGTTCCTGAAACCTTATGTCTCCAGCTTCCCGAATTACCTTTACGGGTCCCCTGAATTCTACTCTTGGATTTCTGCGATAGTAAAGGGACTCGTTTTCAACCTTTACGTAAAATCCACGGCTTTTCAGGAGGTCATAGACTATGAAGATATCCAGGTAGGAACCTGTAATCCCAAGCCTCAGCAGAAGCCTGTCTGCATGGTTCAGCGAAGGGTTTTCGGGATTTATCTTTTTTTTGAGGTATAGGTACATGCATTCAAGAGGGCTCAGAACAATAACTCCGGCCTGGATCCTTCCGAGCTTGTATTTGTTAAGCAGAAAACTGGGGCTCTTCTCCTGGAGTATGTGGAAAATTACGTCCTGGCAGATGGCTTTACTGGGGGGCCTGTTTTTTTGCATAGAATCTCTCTAACATGAGCTCCAGAACCAGGTCGGAGTTATTGTTCTG
>JAJZKS010000009.1:0-5803 GCA_021850835.1 Thermoplasmata archaeon | reverse complement strand
TCCGATCTCAGAACCAGGTCCATCATCTCAATAACCTTATCGCCTGTCTTCGCTGAAACCAGGAAGAACGGAACATTCAATTTCCTGGAAACCTTTTCAAAATCTTCGGTCCAAAGTACTGCCTCATACCTAAGATCAGTCTTTGTGCCAACCAACACAACCGGTGGCTTCTTCTCAAAATTC
This sequence comes from Thermoplasmata archaeon, assembly GCA_021850835.1. The sequence continues at coordinate 5,620 of JAJZKS010000009.1, read as the reverse complement.
TTCGCATACATTATGATATCTGAAGCATCATCCAGGGTTTCCCCAGTCATAATGTCGGCGACCACAAGTATGAGGTTGGAGCTTGGAAGCATTCTTTCTGCATCAGTGTCGTTGTTTATCTCCTGGAAAAGCAAATCGGCAACAAGTTTATTGCCTTTATATGTAAGGGTTACCCTCTTTCTGAAAAGGGCCTTGACTGGACCGCTGGAACCATCACTGCCATAGACTATTCTTGATATCAATGAAGTTTTCCCGGTTTCACCCACACCGGCAACACTGATTTTCCACGTGACGCGATCCATGCATATCTGGCATTTGATTAGGAGCTTTTAGTTATATTTTTTGCTTCAGTTTATTGCCTGATATCCACTTTTTCCTTAATTTGTGCAGGTTTTTCCTAATTTCGTATAATAACTGCATCAGGAAATGAAAAAAGTGATATATGAAAATAAAGTAAAAATGGAAAATATGGGGAAATTATACTTTTACGGTGTGCTCTGGATGTGTTCAAGGACTGCTGGCACTCCAATTATTGCTGCAAACACAGCCGCGAATATGAAGAACAGCCAGAAGATCAAAAGCGTCAGGCCAAACATATTGCCGGGTTTCTTGCCCTCAGCCATTGAGTCATAGGCGTAAGTTGCCGGGAATGTGAACAGTCCTGCTATACCGAATGCGGTGTACATCGCCAGGCTGCCGAGTGGGCTCTTCGTGAGATTCTGGGTGTAAATAATGGTGCCGTAATAGATGGCCATTATTCCTCCCATAAGGGCGAAGAATCCAACTATCTGCAGTTTCTGCCTGAAAGCAATGGTCAATGCAACTGCCAGGAGTATGACTCCAAATATGAGGTATGCATCCCCAAATGCAATGTTATAAAGGGCAGACCCTGCCGGGAAAGGCCAGGTCATTTCCTGCCAGAGGCCAAGTGTTACAATGACTGCACCGAGGAAACCCAATGGAAACATACCAAGGCGCAGGGTCTCCTCAACATTTTTTGGCCCATTTTTCCTATATTCTAGATAAGTGATACCTGTCAAATATACTACGACACCACTTGTCATTACGAGAGTTATTAGCTCTAAGGCTAAATCATCTATGAAAGGCAATTATCTCACCTGCACATTTGATGATGGGTCTTAATATAAAACTCAGTTGTGATATGTGAAGAGTAAGTTTTATTAAAGCAGAAAAAAGCCGATTTTTCAGATATCCCGTGTTAATATGTGGCTGATCATGTTTATAACCTTTTTTAAGATGCCAATACGGTCCGTATGCAGTTTAGATTTTCTGATTCGCTAAAAAATGTAAGACCATCAGAGATAAGGGAGTTATTGAAATATGCTTCAGCAAAGGACTTCATCTCCTTTGGCGGAGGAATGCCAAACCCATTGACATTTCCCATGAATGACATCAAGCAAATCATGGATGATGTGTTGGCCCAGTATGGGGCGCTCGCTCTCCAGTATGGAAACACGGGTGGCCTGAACGAACTCAGGACAGAGATCAAGACCCTGGTTTATGATACAGAAAAAATAAAGACATCAGAACAGAACATCATTGTTACCTCAGGCTCACAGCAGGGCCTTTATGAGCTTGCGAAAGTTCTTGTCAACCCTGGCGACACAGTCATAACAGAAGAACCAACCTATGTCGGAGCAATTTCTGCATTTGATGCAAACAAGACAGAGATGCATTCTATACCCATAGACAACGATGGAATGAAAACCGACCTTGCTGAGGCAGAAATAAAGAAGTTGACCGCAGAAGGGCGTAAGCCAAAATTCATCTACACTATCCCGACATTCCAGAATCCTACAGGAATCACAATGAGCCTGGAAAGGAGAAAGCATCTCATTGAAATTTCAGCCCAGTATGAGATCCCGCTGGTGGAGGATAACCCATACGGAGAACTAAGATATTCTGGGTCCAGGTTACCTATGCTCAGTGCACTGGACAAAGATGCAAGCGTGATATATCTTGGAACATTCTCCAAGGTAATGTGCCCTGGCCTGAGAATGGGCTACACAATAGGGCCAGAGGATTTCATCAACAAGTTCAACCTCCTTAAACAGGCTCTTGACCTTTCTTCCAGCACATTCTCACAGTATGTAGCCTGGCAGTACCTCAAGAGAGGCATAATCAAACAGCAGATCCCAAAGTCTATTGAACTCTACAGGAAGAAGAGGGATGCAATGCTCAAGGCTCTGGATGAACATTTCCCTGATACTGCAACATGGTCCAGGCCGGACGGTGGCATGTTCCTGTGGGCCACCGTTGACAGCAAGATTAACACCACGGACATGTTGAAGGATGCTGTTCAGGAAGGCGTCGCATACGTCAGTGGAAATGCATTTTCACCATCAAGGATACAGGGCAGCAGCATGAGGCTAAACTTCACTTTCTCCGAGGAAGACCAGATCTACCGCGGAATAGAGAAGCTTGGAAACCTGATCCACAAGAAGGTTGGACCGCTTCAGTCCAGCTGATTTTTTTATTTAGAACCATCATTAATTCTTTATCTTTTTTGACAATACCATTTCTGCAATGATTACAGTACTTGGGGGCACATTTTCAAGATTGCACAAAGGCCACAAACTAATGCTAAAATACGCCTTCAACACCGGAAACAGGGTCATTGTAGGGTTGACTACCGATGAGTACCTCAAACACAACAAATCTTACAAAGGGTTCAGCTACTCACTCAGGAAGAAGAAACTTGAGAGCTATATGTCCACACTGGGAAATGATTTTGAAATACTTCCCCTTGGAACAAAGTCAGGGAACACTGAGACAAACCCTGAATATGCAGCTATAGTAGTCTCAAAGGAAACCAGGAAGAGCGCAGAGGCAATTAACAGGAAACGAACTGCAAATGGCCTACGAGAACTGGATATAATCACTGTCCCGGTTATTCTGGCCGAAGACCTCTTTCCCATAAGCTCAACACGGATTATATCAGGGGAAATCAATGCCTATGGAAAAAGAAGGAGACCCGTATTGGTAGGCATCTCAACTGGGAATGACCTCAAAGTATCATCTCTTAGGGCTTACCTATCTTCTATAATGCAGAATTTCAAGTTGGGGATAAACAGGGATTATGAGCTGGATTCAAACCAGCCATTTGGCGACGACACATACAGGATGGCGGTAAAAAGGGCCATTGCCTCCCTAAGCGACAGGGATTATGGGGTAGGCATAGAATCAGGAGTATTCAGGGAGAACATAACCGGGAAATGCCTTGACCTCCATGTCTGCGCGGTTGTTGACAGGTATTCCAGGATAACCTTGGGCACCAGCAGTGGCTTTGAAATACCTGAGGGCATAATTTCAATGATCAAGGAAGGGCATGAAGAATCCACAGCGTTTGAATCACTTTATGGCATTGAAGCCATAGGAAGGCATAATGGGGTCGTTGGCGCATTCACTGATGGGAAGCTCAAGAGATCGGAGCTTATCCAGGAATCTGTAAGAAATGCATTTGTTCCGAGAATCGGCGCAAGCTATTTCGGACTGGATGAAAAACTCTGATTCCGCATATCCAATTGTACAGAAGTTAAGGGAACATCCGCTCAAATTACTCCAATTCGGTCCATTCACTGAAAGTGACCTTTTGCTCGCTGTTTGGCTTGAAAAGTATGTTTAGGACCAGATTGATGCACAAAATCGTTAAGTATTAGGCATTAATTGATAACCAGATTAGAATGGTTACCAAGGAAGAAATTCTGGAACAGCTGAAACAGGTTTCTGATCCAGAAATTGGGATGGATATCGTAAACCTTGGCCTGGTTTATGATATCGAAATCAATAATGACAGAGTTTACATTAAAATGACCATGACTGCCCCCACATGCCCGGTCACTCCATGGATACTTTCAGAAGCGCAGCGAGTTGTGGAAAACCTTGAAAACGTAGAAGCAGCCGATGTGGAGCTTGTCTGGGATCCACCATGGAACCCCAGCATGATGACTGACGAAGCCAAGGAAGCTCTGAATATGGGATAACATGGTTAGTTACTCCATCTTTGCTACATTGATCTTTCAATTTCACTGAATCCTTTCACCAACAACACTTGGTAGTATAGGCAATTGGACGCTGGAGAAAATTTGCCTTCCAATAGCACCCTCTCTATTTTTACCTGAATTACACGCAATTTTAGAAAGAATTATAATTTATATGTAAGTTGGCAAATGAAATCCTTTAAAAGCATGTTTAAATACACTTTATATATAAAGAAAGAAAGGGTTATTTATGAGTGAGAGAGAAAAGATCGCCATTGAAAATATTGTTGCTTCAACTTCACTTGCTGAACACCTGGACCTCAGCAGAATAGCATTAGCTCTTGATGGTTCCGAATACGAACCCGAACAGTTCCCCGGTCTCATTTATAGGCTCCACGAACCCAAGACTGCAGTACTGATTTTCAGGAGCGGAAAAGTGAACTGTACAGGCGCCAAGAACCTTGCAAACGTGAGGCTTACCATTGAAACTATCATCCAGAAGCTCAAAAAAGCCGGAATAGAAGTATATGACAATCCCGAAATAGTTGTGCAGAACATAGTTGCGGTATATGACCTCGAAGCTGACCTAAACCTCACGGACATTGCCATGTCACTGGGGCTTGAAAATGTAGAATATGAACCAGAACAGTTCCCGGGCCTTGTTTACAGGGTTGAGGAACCAAAAGTGGTTTTGCTCCTGTTTGGTTCAGGAAAGGTTGTCTGCACTGGCGCTAAGGAAGAGAGCGAAATTGAGCAGGCAGTTATCAAAGTCAAGAAAGAACTCCAGAAAGTTGGGCTTATCTAATCCCACTTTATTTTCCATTTTTGCTGTTTAAGGCTTTTCATTTACCCGTACTGCGTTCATTGATCTGAAAAGCCTTTTGTTATTTCCCTTATGAGGGAAGTTGCATAAATGCCTCTTCCCAGGCTGAAATTCAGTATTCCATGTTCACCAACATTAAAGTCAACGGGCTTGCAGGAAATGATTCTCCTTTCACCCCTTGATGAAAGTTCACTGTAGCCCTGGATCCTGAACATATCGGGGACCACTTTCTCCTCTTCCAGTATCTTCGACTCCAGTTCGCCTGGCTCTCCAGATGATATTATTGAATCATAACCAAATAGTGGAATCGATACCCTCATGGAATCATTCCTGCACATACTGGCTATCTTCTGGGAATTTAACCGGTTTACCTGAATCTCTTGGGATTTGTCAGCGTTGAAAAGCCTGTCGGCCTTGAGGGCTGTGTCACCAGGCATGGGCTCGATAAGACTTCCATATTTTTCAATTCTGAGAGAAAGTATCCTGTTGAAAATATATGACTGGTACGCATGCACAAACATCATGGAAAGCGTTTTTGGAAGTGCAGTGAAAGCATCCTCCAGGCTCCCATGCTCAACCATGTATCCCAGGAGGGACCGTTCAAAATTAAGCCTCTCTGGAAATTCTTTCAGTGCTATTGCAGGGTCATTGTGCTCTGCAAAATTAATCCTGTAATCTTCTGAATCGAATTCGGGATCATAGAGGTAGAGCCTTGCTGCCTTTTCATACTGCCCGAAGACTATAAGCCTGCCAATCTTGTGTGTGTTTGTCCGTATGCTTCCAAACCTCTGAAGGC
>JAJZKS010000207.1 GCA_021850835.1 Thermoplasmata archaeon | reverse complement strand
GAGAGGGCCGGGTAAGACGCAGCACATAGTGCAGAAGTCGAATGTTGCCAACCCGAAAGGGCGAACAGAAAGGGGCTTACTCCGGGCATTTCCACCATTTAAAACAAGCGATATGGATAAATACGCCATTATGCTCTAAATCCATTGGTGAAGAACATGTCAGAAAAGAACTGCGAAGTGCCTGGATGCACAAACGAAAGCTTCAAGACCGTACCTGGTGACCTTGCCAAGAAGGTTTTCACATTGGATGAAAAGTTGACAAAAGTCCACCTCTGCAAGGAGCATTACAAAGAATACAAGAAAGGAACCAAGAAAGAACGGGCCATGAACAGGATGGACTGGGATTAGTAAAAATGGCTGTCCCTGGAGACGGTATATCCATTGTTATCACCGTGAAGAATGAGGCATCAAACCTCGTTGAACTCTTTTCCGGGCTTGCAGAGCAGGAGGGGCCATTTGAAGTTGTTCTGGTGGATTCGGAAAGTACAGACAATACAGCAGAAATTGTAAGACAATTTCAGAATAGGCTGCACATAAACCATGTTATAAAGAAGTCCACAAGAGGTGAAGGCAGGAACCTTGGAGTAAAGCATGCTTCCTATGATCAGATTATATTCATAGACGGGGACGTCACCGTTTCCCCAAAGCTTGTTACAGCCTACAGGAAACATTTCAGAGAAAGGTTCGAGCTCATCGCAGGTGAAGTAGAATCATCAGGAGTTGAAAAATTCAGGCTGGGCAGGGTCGAACTAATTTACAGGGATTTCGAGATAACAAGGCCTTCAGCGAATCTTGGCTACACAAAGGAACTTTTCCTGAGGATTGGCGGGTTTGATCCGATTTTCATCACTGCTGAAGACATTGACCTTAATCTGAGAGCCATTAAAGCAGGAGCAATGCACACTGTTTGCAGTGAATGCATTGTATACAACAAGACCCGAAGCAATTATGGCGAGTTTTCCCGTCAGGCTTTCTGGAATGGTTATGGACGCAGGCAACTGAAAAGAAAGAACAGAGATGTCTGGAGCTCCATTGAGAAAGGTCCAAAGGTTAGCTCGGGCCCCCTTTTTCCACATATTATAAGGCTGGCTTTCGGCGGCTTGGGGTACCTCTACGCTTACTTGCACTGATTGTCTCAATTGTAACCGCAACCAAAAGAATGTGAAATGTTATAATTAATTCAGGCGATGAGGTCTGGCATGGCTGAAGTTGACGATCTCTTCAAGGGCATCAGAAGAGCTGAGCTGCGGGTATTCTTCAGGCTCTTCCCTGTTTTCAGGCGGTACCTGAAGGACCGGGAGAGTGCCAAGAAGGATGAGGAGGGCGTCTGGAGCTATGACCGGGAGAAACACGGTGAGAAGGCACTCAGTGCTTTCATTTCGCTTGGACCGACGTTCATCAAACTGGGTCAGGTTCTTTCTGCAAGGCCTGATCTTCTGCCCAGGGAATACCTTTCATCTTTCCAGAAACTTCAGGATGAGGTCCCCGCCGCAACATTTGAGGATGTTCTTCCCACACTTCAGAAAAACCTTGGCAATATTGATGGAGTTTTTGAGGAGTTCAACAGGGAGGCAATATCCGGAGCTTCACTGGGACAGGTGTATCAGGCAAAATACAAGGGAAAGGAAGTTGCTGTCAAGGTCAACCGGCCAAATATTGAGAAAGTTCTCAAGAGGGACCTCATTGTCATAAACAGGCTTCTAAAGCTTGTTAAGGGCAGAGTTGAGAACTTCCTTTACATCAGCGTATTCAACGTTATTTCTGATTTCAATTCAAGAATTTACGATGAAATTGACTACCGGAAAGAGGCTGAAAATTCCAGGAGAATTGCAAAGAACCTCAGGGGAAAGGAGGATGTCATAATCCCTGAGGTAATATATGAGGTAAGCGGAAAGGAGGTTCTGGTGCTGGAATACAGGAAAGGCATCAAGATCACAGACCTTGAATCCCTCAAGAAAACTGAAATAGACCTAAAGAGGCTTGCATTCAGGGTCGACCTTCTGTTCATGAGGATGCTGCTCAGGGATGACATTTTCCATGCAGATCCGCACCCTGGAAATATTTCCGTGACCCCGGAGGGTGCAATAATCCTTTACGATTTTGGCATGGTTGGGAACTTAGACAAGAGGACGAGATTCTCCCTGCTTTCCCTTTACGACGGCCTCGTAAACACGGATCCTGACGCCATCATGGACGCTCTGATTTCCATGGGGGCGCTTTCTCCGGCCGCTAACAGGGCTGTAATGAGGCGAAGCATGGAGATGGCCATTTCCAGCTTCCAGGGAAAAAATCCTGAGGAAGCGGAAATCTCAGAACTTTTCGAAATAGCAAACAACGTGATCTTTGAGTTTCCCTTCAGGCTCCCAAGGTCTCTGGTACTCTACATGAGGATGTCTTCCCTTCTGGAAGGCGTCTGCATGAGCCTGGACCCAGATTTCAAGTTCGTAAGGGTCCTCAGGCAGCTTCTTTACAGTGAGGGCATGCTTGATGAACTCTACAGGCAGCAGCTCAGTGAGTTTGCGAGGAAAGCTGTGGTCTCCATTGAGAAAGGGCTTGATGTGCTTCCGTTGCTGAAGAAGAAACTTGAGGATGACCTCAACCGCATGCCTGAAAAGAAGGACAGGAAAGTCCCGGCCTCAATATTCCTGGGTTCAGTTTTGCTTGGAAGTGTTATAATGCTAACCTATAGGCCACTGCTTTCACTAGTGGTAATGGCCATTGACCTTGCAGGGTTTGCCTATTTATTGTTAAAAAAGAGTTGATTTACTCAACTTCTATTGTTTTAACGCCCTTTGAGGGAAACCTCACCGTGAGGACTCCATTCAGGAGCTTTGCCTTGAAGTTAACATCCTGGTCAACTTCCATTGGAAGCCTGATCCTCTTCGTGAATTTCTCTGGCCTCTGGTCAAGATATACTACACCCTTTGCCTCAAGCTTCCTCTCTGCAGATATGGTGAGCGCATTCTTTTCAAGCCTCACTGTAACATCCTTCTTGCTGAATCCCGGGAGATCAGCCTCTATGACCATTTCGCCTGCGTCCTCGTACATTGTGACCGGCGGGTACAGGAAAGTCAGTATTTCCTTGGCTCTGTCGCCAAGGTTCTTTGCAACTTCATCTGTGAAATATTTCAGAGGATTGTACATCTCTATCAGGTAAAAATGAAACCTCATTATATAAAGCTTAACTAGATGGAAAAGAGAAAAACTACGCAATGCTGTTAATGAGGTTTTCAGCCGCGGAATATGGATCAGTTTTCTTTTCCATCAGATTCCTTATCTTCTCATTATCAGAAAGGAAAGACCTGATCTCCTCGTAGAACCTGCTCCTGAGTTCCTCATCAATGGTGATCTCAAGTTCGGCCCTGAACTTTCTGAATGCCAGATCGGAACTCTTCTTCACGAATTTTCCATGCCTGTCTATTTCCCTGATGAGGTCTTCATAACCTTCCCTAGTAAGCGAATTGACCCCCACAACTGGAGGTTTCCACTCCCCTTTTGGTGACATTGCAAGGGTCTCCTCAATATCCTTCTGGGCAATGAAAGCGCCCGGGAGGTCCATCTTGTTGATTACAAAGAGGCTGCCTATCTCCATTATCCCTGCCTTGATTGCCTGGATTTCGTCGCCAAGGCCTGGCCCAAGTACCATGACTATGGTTTCTGCAAGATTTACAACGTCCAGGTCTGCCTGTCCCGCACCGACTGTTTCAACAATTATTATGTCTGAGCCTGATGCGTCCAGTATTTTGACTGTGTCCCATATGGATCTGGATAAACCTCCCTTCAGGCCACGGTTGGCTAGGCTCCTCATGAATACCCCATGGCGGGTAAGGGATTCCTGCATCCTGATCCTGTTGCCAAGGAGTGAACCGCCGGAAAAAGGGCTCGATGCATCAATTGCAACCACCGATACCTTTCTCCCGTTTCCGCTGAGCATCGCAGAGAGATTTCCGATCATGGTGCTCTTTCCTATGCCAGGATC
>JAJZKS010000206.1 GCA_021850835.1 Thermoplasmata archaeon | reverse complement strand
AAGTATAAGCCAAGTTACTCACTTCTCACGGTGGAGCTTGACCAGGGAGAAAAAATAACTGCCGAAGCGGGTTCGATGACATATATGGATCCAACCATAGAAGTTAAAACCACAATGAGGGAACGAAGTCTCCTGCACACAATAGGCATAGCAATCATAGGTGGACAGTCTTTTTTTGTCAATCACTTCATTGGGCCAGGAAATGTTGCCTTTGTATCTGCACCAGTGGGGGATATTGAAAAATTGCAGGTAACCCCATCCGCCGGAATGATTATTCAGAAGAGCGCTTATGTTGCCTCCACAGGGGACCTTGACCTTGATGTGAAATGGGAAGGCTTTGCAAAAGGGCTGTTCGGACAGGGATTATTTATGCTGAAGGTAAAAGGAAACGGAGACCTTTTCATCAATACCTTCGGAGCAATAGATGTGCATGAACTGAAGGCTGGCGAAATGCTCGTGGTTGATAATTACCATCTGGTTGGGTTCTCAGAGACATGCAGATATCGCGTAACAAAATTTGGCGGCCTAAAAGAGACTATCCTGAGCGGTGAAGGGTTTGTGACACAGATCACAGGTCCGGGCTTTGTGTATATCCAGACAAAGAACATGAGGGAATTTGTGGACTGGCTTTGGACTCTCCTTGAACCAAGGGTGAGGAATCTGCAGGTTAGGGCAAGATGACAATTCTTCTGTACAATCATATGCATAGAAGTCACCCAGAAACAGCTAATTCAATGAAACCTGAATTTATTGTTAGAGATGGCTAATCCATAGGAATCCTATTTTAAGCAGATTCCCCAAACCTTCTCTTTAAGTCGACTGTATCCATTGCATTGTTCTTTTCTTTATGTATTAGGTATTTTCCCTAAATCCCGGAACTACTTTTTCAACCAGAATATGGGAGTTCAGCCAATGGGTCAGATGGTTGCGCAAACTAGAGGTTCAATATACGGCAGTTCCAATGAAAGATTGAAATCATATGTTCTACCGTTACTTTCAATGGCTGGCCTCGTAATAGGAGGAGTTTTCTATCTCTATTTTCAGGATCCAGGTTTAGGGCGGATTGCATGGTATGCTACCTTGATAATCTGCGGTGCACCAATTATCTACAAGACCATACTTAAAATGATTGCAGGGAAATATGCTGTTGACATAATAGCCACTCTTGCCATAGTAACAGCTATCCTAATGGATGAATCCTTTGCGGGGGTTATTATTGTGCTGATGCAGTCCAGCGGGGAAGCACTTGAGCATTTTGGGCTGTCCAAAGCATCCTTCGATCTCAAGAAATTGCTTGACAGCAGGCCAAAATTAGCACACAGGAAAATAGACTCTACCATTGTGGACATTTCAGCTGATGATGCACAGCCAGGAGATATCCTGCTGATCAAGCCCGGAGAACTCATACCGGTTGATGGTGACATACTGAGCGGAGAATCAGATACCGATGACTCCTCAATAACAGGCGAAGCCCGCCTTATACATAGAAAGGCCGGGGAGAGCGTGATGAGTGGGACGATCAATGTGTCTTTCCCGCTGGAGATAATTGCCAGAAGAACAAGCGAAGACAGCCAGTTTTCAAGAATTGTGGAGTTGGTCAGGAAAGCCCAGGGGGATCGGGCTCCCATAGTAAGGATTGCAGATCGTTACGGCATATGGCTCATTCCGGTTACTTTGATACTGGCATTGGCAGGTTGGCTATACACGGGGAATGCCACAACAATTCTGGCAGTTTTTGTTGTTGCGACTCCCTGTCCGCTCATATTGGCAACTCCAATTGCACTGATGGGCGGTTTGAGCAAGGCTGCAAAGAGAGGAATAATCGTCAAGGGCGGGAGTGCCATTGAACAACTTGGCAAGTCAGATGTTGTCATTTTTGACAAGACTGGAACCATAACCACTGGCGAACCACAGATAGACAGGATTATCCAGACTGGAACACTAGGAAATGAAGAATTGTTGCGAATATCAGGAATAAGCGAACAGTTGTCCACTCACCCTGTGGCAAAGCGAGTTTATTCTGCTGCAAAGGAAAAACTGGGAAAATTGCCACTTCCTGAGGAATTCAAGGAATTTCCAGGCCGGGGAGTAACGGCAGTGGTTGAAGGGAGGCAGATTGCAGTTGGGAACTACTCATTCTGCAGGGAATTCATCGAATCCGGTGAACCAGAAATAATTCAGGAAATGGAAAACCGTGCTGTCATGTATTCCTGTATAGTGGTTGACAGAATTCTTTCAGGCATCATAGTGTTTTCAGACAGGCTAAGGCCTGGAGTCCCTGAGCTTATTCCAGAACTCAAGGGAAGCGGAATGAAGGAAATCCTGATGCTTACGGGCGACAACAGGAACAATGCCAGTGCCATTGCTTCAAAGGCAGGCATTACTAAGTTCATGCACGATCTGAGGCCTGAGGACAAACTCAGGATTATCCAGGAAGAGAAGGAGAAGGGGCAGACTGTCCTGATGGTTGGGGACGGGATAAACGATGCGCCGGCTCTTGCAATGGCCAGCGTTGGCATTGCGATGGGAGCCCGGGGTGCAGATATATCGGCGGAAACTGCCCACGTTATCCTTACAATTGATGATGTAACTAAAGTCGGGGATGCAGTCCATATAGGAAAGAGGACTCTTAGAATTGCAATGCAGAGTATTACCTTCGGTATTTTTATGAGTGTAGCTTTTATGATAGTCGCGGCCATGGGTTACATTGTACCATCAGAAGGTGCTGTGATCCAGGAGATAATCGATGCAATTTCTATTTTCAACTCAATGAGGGCAAGCCTTTGACATCATGGTTCAAGTCATATTGCTGCTTCAGCGTGAAGGATGGCATTGAAGTTCCGTTGAAACAACTTTCCAGTGAAGTTTTTCAAAAGTTGTCGCTCTTTGAAAATCTAAGCTATCATGTACTTATAATTCTGAAGTTTTCAAAGATTGATCCTTAGGATGGATATTTGTAACTTCACATTAGGGGGCGTTACATGAAAAAGGTGGTAATCCCTGGGGCCATTAATGCTGTGCCTGCAGAGTCGAATGGGAAGAAGGGTGGGCAGCATAACGCTTTATTTTACGGGATATCGCTGATGCTCTCGTTCATTATCATCGTTGTTTCAACCTCCGTCTTCCTTGTTGTCATCTATTTGGAGGGAAGTGTACATGAGAGTTTCTTCTTCCTCTATCTCGGGATTATGGCAACCAACCTGGCGGTTTCTATCGTTTCCATCAGGCAGCTTATAGCATTGATCCCTGCGTTATCACTTCTCAATAAGACTGCAAAAGTTCACTATATACCGGAAAAAACTTTTGGAAACGTTATTTCAGGCACTGCTTCCAAAGCTTACATTGATGGGGGATATTTCACGGAGGCTGAAATTGAAATCATTGATCTACTCAGGAAAAATAATAACAGATTGCTGCAGAGCAGGCTCGTTTCATCAGTGGGGGCCTCCAAGGCTACAATATCTAGGACTATTTCTTCACTGGAAAACAAGGGAACAATCGTAAAACTGAGGAAAGGCGTCACCAACGAAATAATTCTTTCTGAAACCAATTTCAGGTAGTTTCTTGAAACATGTTTCAGCCATTGGTTAAGAATTGTTTCAGCATTTATTGGAAGCATGGAGAAAAAAGTAGAGAACCTGGTTTGGGTTCTTGTTGGCCTTGTTGCCGTAATAGCAGCGGTTGCAATTATTACATCAGTCTTGTTTGGTGGTAGCTACACAAACGGAACATTCGGCCCATTTGGAATGATGGGCGGGTACTATGGCATGGGTTTGATAATGCCTGTTATAGGGATAATTTCTGTCATCTTTGTGATAGTGTTTGTATTTTTCATTCTGGACGCTCTCAGAGGCTCAGACAGGCATTTTGACAATGTTTACAGTTACAGGGCTGAGGATATTGCCAGAGAGAGATTTGCAAAAGGGGAAATTTCTGAGCAGGAATATTATGCAATGCTGGAAAAGTTAAGGAAATAGGTGTCAAGATGAACAAGCAAAA
>JAJZKS010000205.1 GCA_021850835.1 Thermoplasmata archaeon | reverse complement strand
GTTAGCAAGGAAGTCTGGCATAACCATTACCTTGTTCTTGAAAAGTATCTCATCAGCTCCTGGAGTGGTCGGACCGTTGGCGAGCTCAAGAACACATACCACGGGACAATAAGTGAAACCCATCTTCATCCCGACCATTCAGGTAATGCTGAAAGAATTCTTGGGAAATTCATCAATGGCTATGAAAGGGAATCACTGGTTATTGCCACTAAAGTCAGAGCTGAGGTCGCATCCTTTCCAAACGGTGGAGGGCTTTCCAGGAAACATATATCGTGGCAGATAAGGCAGAGTCTTTCAAGACTGCAGCTTGACTATGTGGATCTTTATCAGATTCACTGGCAGGATCCGAATACTAAAGCCGCAGAAACAATGGATATCCTGAATGACCTTGTTCACAATGGGCTTGTCCATTACCTTGGGGTGAGCAATCATCCACCTGATGCAACATCAGAAATGCTTGATATCGCATTAAAGAATGGATGGGAGACATTTGTTTCCTTGCAGGAACCTTACAACATTCTGGACAGGGAACTGGAAGGATCAAACATGAGGATAGCCAGGGAAAACAAACTGGCCATTCTGGCATATGTCCCCCTTGCAGAGGGAATTCTCACCGGGAAATATCTCAAAGGTGTACCTAATGACAGCAGGGCGGGCTACACTGAAGGCTTTGAGAAGAAAATAGAGTCCAGCACAAATCATGTCAGAATTCTGTCAGAACTTGCAAAAGATTTGCAGGTAACCACATCTCAGCTCTCGCTTGCCTGGCTTTTGAGGAGACAGGAAGAATTTGGGGTCAGCATCATACCAATACTTGGAGCCACCGATGAAAAACATCTTGAGTCTAACCTGGAGGCACTTGATATCAGGATTCCAGATGATGTTTACAGACAGATCAACCGGATGATTTAGACTTGAATGAGAATATCTGAATATTCTCAAATATTACACCTGGAACTTACAATATTCGCCATGATGAAACACTGCACTATGAACTGTTCTGGTTTTCATAAAAATCTCTTCATGACTGTGCAATTTTTTACATGATCAGATTGTCATTTGAACCTGATATTGGGCTTCGGTCACAGCATAATTATTCTATTGATAAAAAATAAGAAGGATCCTTATTCAAAGGCAGAACTATGCCTTTATCCTTACCACATGCAATTAGATGGCAGGCGAGGACCTCACTTTGAATTACGATAAAATATTAATTGAACATGAGCCGAAGTGGGGTTGTGAATTGAAGGACGGCCGTAGTATTATTGTTCGGGTTGGCAGTGAATATTATCTCCGGTTCAAAATTTTTTGTATATAGAGGCTTAATACCAGAATCATTGTTTACGTAGCCTGTGCTGAAAAGCATTTTGGGGCTTCCGGATGAACCAACTCCGTATATGGCCATGTTTACAGTTTCATTCTGCCCCGGGAGATTAGCTACGAAGAATGAATACACCAGTGTTACGTTATAGGGTAGGAAGAATGGAAGAACGTTAATTATTACTGTACTGTTCTGCTTTAAATCAATCATAGTACCCGCTTGGACAAGAACAGAGCTTGATCCCCGGGAAAACCCATCTTGATATCCAATATCCTTACCATGGATGAGGCCAAGCTCATAAAATCCTACTGATGCAGAAATTAATGCAACTGTTACTACAGTGGCAATGATAAGATCTCTTTTCCTCCACACAGTCTAAAATTATCTTCATTCTATATAATATCAGCGAATCTCTCAGCTCAGATGGAACTCTTAAGATCTATTCTTATAGAAAGTCACTGAAAGGATTGCGGGTGCCGGGATTTGAACCCGGGTCATAGGCTTGGGAAGCCCATGTGATAACCCCTACACTACACCCGCTCGTTTACTTGCATAAAAAAGATGGGTAAAATGTTTTGGTTGGTTAATACCAACCTCTCAGTTTCATTGCGTCAGCTACTCTTTTGACCGAGACTATGTATGCACCAGTTCTGTTGTCCACGTTATGGGACTTTGCAGTGAATAATACATCGTGTGTGGCCTGGTTCATTTTAAGCCTCAGTCTGTCATAAACTTCCTGCTCTGTCCAGTAATATCCTCCCTGGTTCTGCACCCATTCAAAGTATGATACAGTTACTCCTCCGGAGTTAGCAAGGAAGTCTGGCAGAACCATTACCTTGTTCTTGAAGAGTATCTCATCAGCTTCTGGAGTGGTCGGACCGTTTGCGAGCTCAAGAACAATCTTTGCCTTGATCTTTGATGCGTTGTCGCCTCTAATCTGATTCTCTATAGCTGCAGGGATCAAAACCTCCACGGGAAGTTCGAGAAGCTCCTCGTTTGATATGTTTTTGGCACCTGGGAAGTTCGAGACTGTGCCTGTCTTTTTCTTGTGATCCATCACCTTATTGTAATCAAGTCCGGATTCAAGATATATGCCCCCCTTTGTATCAGATATTGCAACTACCTTTGATTTGAACATCTCAGAAACAAGCTTCATGGCAAACTGGCCAGCATTTCCAAAGCCCTGTATTGCCACCTTTACCTTTGAGAGGTCCAGAGCGATACTCTTTGCAGCCTCCTCCAGAACATACATTCCGCCTCTTGCTGTTGCATCTCCTCTTCCAAGTGAACCTCCAATCTCCAGGGGTTTTCCTGTGATAACACCAGGAGCAGAATGGCGTGCAATCTTCTCATATTCATCCATCATCCATGCCATTATCTGAGGAGTTGTGTAAACATCAGGGGCGGGAACGTCAATCTCCGGCCCTATGAATTCATAGGCAGCCCTTACATATCCTCTGCTGAGTCTTTCAAGCTCTCCCTGACTCATCTTCTTTGGATCGCATATTACTCCACCCTTGCCTCCTCCAAGAGGAAGGTTTGTTATTGCCGTCTTCCATGTCATCCACGCTGAAAGTGCCTTGACCGTGGAGAGTGTTTCATCCGGGTGGAACCTTATTCCGCCTTTTGCCGGTCCCCTGGCATTATTGTATCTTACTCTGAAGCCTTGAAATACCTTTGTTTTGCCATCATCCATCTTTACCGGAATGCTGAACTGAAAAATGTTCATCGGACTACTCAGCAATTCCAGAGCCTGCCTGTCCAGTTTCATCACTTCAGCGGCCTTGTTCAGCTGCTTTAAAGCGATTTCAAAAGGATCCAAGTTTTCTGACATATTTCTCTACCTTCTGTCCCGGTGGGACAGGAAGGTATTACTAGGGATTAGATTAACTTTATATGATATGTTCTGACATGGATATTTTTTAGCAGCGAACAATTATAAGAGCCTGTGACAATTCTATTTAAATGAATGAAACAAAAAATGTCACAAATGAAAAGTCCGGAATCGGCTCCTCCAGGATGTCCATGGCCGCTGGAACTGCCGGTCCACTGATAGCTCTTATCTTTCTTGTAACTGACATACTTATTTCACCATGGTTCAGCTGGTACAAAAGTGCACTTTCTGACCTTGGAGTCCACACATACGGCTACCTTTTCAATTCCGGCCTCATTATTGAGGGGTTACTGAATATAGTATTTGTTTATGGCCTTCGCAGATACTTTAAGCTGAAATCCTACATAAGCGCGATTCTTATTATCGCAGGCGTAAGCCTAGCATTTGTTGGAGTCTTCAATGAACACTTCGGGGCAATCCACCTTGTGCTGGCCCTGATTTACTTCATTCTGTTTCCCACAGGAATAGTATTATTTTCGCTTTCAGGAATTGAGAAGAGAAAATATGAAGCCCCCATGGGAATAGCTCTTTCAATCATCGGTCTTGCATTCATAATTGTCGGGATACTGGAGGTATTCAAATTGGTAAGTACCCCACTTGCCCTTGGATTTTATGAATTTATGGAGGCAATTGCTCTTATAATATGGTCAGTGGAGGTATCACTTTCAAGGATCATTTACCCTTCCATAAACAGAACCACCTGACCTGAAGATTCTATCCCCATATTCCTTTTCCCACCATATCAAATTATGACCTTTGTTTTTATTATAAGTTAACATACACCATAA
>JAJZKS010000204.1 GCA_021850835.1 Thermoplasmata archaeon | reverse complement strand
AATTTTCCTAGCCCTCTCTCCCTTATGCGGCAATCGGTTGAAACATTTCCCGATTGCACTATTTCAGAAACAATCTTTGCAGTAGTGAAAGAACGCTGGAGATCGCTTGAATAAATCTTTCCAATCCCTTCACCCGTGAGGGATATGCCCAGTTGCCTGGCCTGCATCAGGCCTTTTTCATTAAGTGGGATATCGGAAGAGCCCTGCCATTTTCTCAACCTGTTCCATTGCGTCTCTCCGTGCCGGGCAACCAGTATTTCCCTTGTGCTCATTTAAAGGTTCAATGCATGAGGCAATATTACCTTAATTTTATTCCTGCACAGTTCAGGATTTCCAGCAAGCGCCATCTGCATCACTGTACCAAGCGTTCACGTATTCGCCTGTGTTGATCTTGTTGCAAACGAAATGAGCGTCGCAGTAGTCACAGATTTCCTCGTTACCAATGACCCAGCCTGTTCCCGGATTCATGTCTGTCTTGAGTTCCACCATTTCTTCTGATAGACCCTGGGTCATGGTGTCGAATGCGCTCGACGTGCACTGGTTGCAACCTGTGCTGCAGGGGTATGGCTCACAAGTGAAGAATGGGCCGTTGTTTCCGTTTCCGCTATCATGATAATCACAGAATACTGAACACGAGGAATCTGTCCCCAACGTCGCGGTTATTCCTGGAGGCAGAAAGACATTGTATGCTCCCATTACCCCAAGATCCGGGACAATTCCTGACTTTATCCATGAAACTATGGAGCCGCCAATATCCTGGTTACTCACAGTCGATGGCGGATCCTGCTGGATTATGACGTGTGATTTCAGTGAACCCATGCCCACATTATATTGCTTGAGCCCGCCAGAATAGCCCTGGCTCTTTTCGATGTCTGCCACTGCCCGATCTATGAACTGGACCCATGGTTGGTTTGTCCAGTATGTTCCCCAGAAGATATTCACCCATTGGTATCCATCCTTCCACACTGGCCCTCCATTGTATACAGCTAGTTTTGCTACTGGCTGTGCCCCAGCCTGCTTGCCCAGAGCAATATCATTACGGTGGCCGCATGGATAGGCGTAATGCCAAATAGCGGAATGGTTCTCGCCGGATGCCCTTACCCCCACATGCCTGAACGATTCTACTTTCGAGCCGCAGACTGTGCATTCCTCAACTTTAGAACAATAACTGCATCTACCTTCTGGCATGCGTAAAATAACACATACACACTATTTCAAGTTTTTTTAATATGAAACTATGTTGCATAACTACCCGTATGTCCTGGTGTTCTCTCTCATCATGTTGTAGTAGAGCACCTTCAGGCCAACTTCCTGGATCATGTAATCTGTTCTTTTCGCCCTGATGATCTCGCCCATGACTCTCTTGAGGCCTGAGAAATATAACCCCACAGTCCACCTCTTTCCATATTCATGAATATTTTTCCTTGGCCCGCTTTCCAGACTTCGTTAGACTTTTATATGCAGAAAGAGTTTTAGAGTTAAGTGGAGCAAAAGACACCTGCTTATTGTCTTTGGCGTCATTGTCATAGTAGTTTCTGCGTCAATCGGATTTTTTGAACTTGGCCTTTCTCGTGGTGAAACTGAAGGATATAACGCTGGTTATTTCGCCGGATTAAACGCCATTCTGATCCAGAGCGGTACTCAAGTTCAATTGCAGCCAAACCAGACACTTACAATTGTCACCCTGCCATTTTCGGCTAGCAATACAGACGTGTACTATTCGTTCGTCATAGGTGGCCCATATTCGCTAAATGCCACAGTAGAGATGAACTTATCCTCGCCCGGGCATACACTTGTTGGCACAGGTTACATCCATTCAATGAATTCCGTCAGTAGTTTATCCTTGACCACAACGAATGTGAATGTTTTGACCATAATGTTCAGAGCCAACCAGAATAATAACGGACCTACAGTTCTGGAATTCAACAGCCCACTAAGAATGTCGTTCAGCTAATTCGCCATAGCAATAAATAATATTTATCAAAACTATATATCAATATGAAAATAAAATTAGAATGCAGCGATCGCCCATCCATCTTAGCAGTGATGCTTTAATGCGTTCTATAAATGATTAATTAGAGTTTTATGATGATTGCATTTGTTGGAAAGGGGGGAGTGGGCAAGACCTCTATTTCTTCCGCACTTGCCCTTCATCTCTCGCGCCACGGCAAAACTGCTATTGTTTCCAGTGATTTCATGTCTTCATTGCGACACGTATTCCATGATGATCATGAGGGCTTGAAAGTAATTGAAATGAAGGAAAAAGAAGTAGCAGTTGCCTGGAAAGCCAGGTATGGCAGCGAGGTGAATACTGTGCTCAGGCAATTCTTCAAAGTGGATCCATGGATACTTGACCATATTGCGGAAAGCCCTGGTGTGGCTGAGGAGTTCATGATATCAAGTGTTGTTGATTTGGACAATTCAGGGGAATACGATTATGTGGTCTGGGACACTGCGGCATCTTCTTCCACAATGCATCTACTCATGCTGGAGAAGGAATTTTATGAGCACCTTGACAGGGATGTCATGCTCTTTCTAAAATTGAGGGACAGGTTTCACGCGGAGAAGGTACTAGATTTGCTTGAAGAGTGGAAATCCTTATCTAGAGAGGTCTGGCGCAAACTAGAAGAAACGGCCTTTTTCCTTGTAACCACCCAGGATGAACTCAGCCTTCTGCAGGCAATCGAAATACGGGAAGATTTTGCTAGGATGGGCCTGAACTTAAGAGGTACAATCTGCAACAGATGCAAGGAGTCTGCAGAAGGGGAATTTGCTTTGAAAGTGCCAGAATATCACGGCACTGCAAGGGAAATAGTGGAACAGATATCAAGAAGCCCAATGGAATCTTTGTTGCAAAGACTGGAATTGCACCACGCGTGAATATTCTGAAGTATTGTTTTGCAGCACTTTTTGGAAATGCTTCAAATACATACTGGTTTTACTCTTATCGTATACATGATCCGCGGACTCAAATGGGAAGACATGGATGACATTATCAGGAACTATTATTCATATTATGACGAGATGGAAAGTGAAAACCAGGGCCTGGGACTTGTTTTCTACTGGATAAAGCCTGATTATCCAAGCGAAATCCAATGGTTCAGCACCGTTCTCAAAACATTATGAAATGTTATGCAATGTCTCGTTCGGAACGTATGCCATCTCAGTCCTTCCTGCTCCAGGAGCATCAGGCATGCTCCTGGTGTACAGGTATTCATCCATCATGGATGGCAAAGAGGATTCCCCACTCACGGGGAACGGATCTCCGCAAAGATCAAGGCCACGGAGGGAGATCGCCAGTGAGGCGAGCCTGTCCCTGTCGTAGTCCCGATCACAGTTGTTGCATCTGGATATCTTCCAGGTTGGGTGCTTCACTTTTCCACCACATACGGGACACTGAGATGAGGTCCCTCCCGGATTCACTTTTATCACTTTATTAGGGGATTTGTACTCGATCATTCTCAGGAATTCAGCGTACGGCCAGCGGTTGAGGTATGTTCTGAGTTTTTTGCTCTGAGGTCTTGCGGTTTTCCTTATGTTTCTCAGATCTTCTATGACGAATGTTGTGTCGGGGTTCTCTCTGGCCAGTGCAGTTGAGAGCTTGTGGAGCTGATCGTTGACTCTGTTCTTCTGCCGTCCTCTCGCACCTTTGAGTTTTCTGTGCCTTTTCTGAGGATTCCTGATATGCTTCTGTATATTCCTTCTCCTTCTGGAGTAGTCGTTCTGTATGTTCACGATGTTCTTTGTGGATTTCTCCAGTACTTTCTCCACTTTGCCCTCATTGATCACGGTCATTGTGAGATTAGAGAAATTTACATCGATGCCGATCTTCCTCTCCCTGATCTCCTTCTGATCGGGCTTCTTGAATGACAGGACAACCTTCCTGTCTGTCAGGAGAAGTTCCGATACACCATACTGGCTGTATTCATCATATTTGGAATGGTGATCATTAACCGGAATGTACTCGTATTCATGAGGCTTCATGGTGATCCTGATGAAGCCGTCCTGAAGTTTGAC
>JAJZKS010000203.1 GCA_021850835.1 Thermoplasmata archaeon | reverse complement strand
TAAGGAAACAGTGTTGATAGGGTTTCAAATACAGTCACATTACTGAGGTCACTGTAAGGCATCAAAATGACTATTGGCCCTATGATTTCAGATCGAAAGTCAACA
This sequence comes from Thermoplasmata archaeon, assembly GCA_021850835.1. The sequence continues at coordinate 3,922 of JAJZKS010000203.1, read as the reverse complement.
TAAACTCACCTATTTTTGTTTCTCTAATTCGGCAGTGAAAATTGAAGTCAAGGTGGTCAAACTTTCCGAATGCTATTTTATAGCCGACGTCCTGCTCCTTCTCCAATGAAAAACCCTAATTGGACAAGGAGCAGTGATATTTCAAGAAATTCCCAAGATGTATCTTTTAACGTAAATAACAACCCAGAGTTGTCTAACCGAAATAGATATCTGATAGCAAACGGTAATATTGGTGTAAGTAACAAATCCGGTGACTATCAAAAATGAACTTCCGGTATTCATTGCAAAAAGTTCCTGACTATAGCGAATTTTGGAAGGATTCAGGGGGATGATAGTGTGTGAAATATCATTTGATGAAATGTGCTGTGTTGAATAAATACTTAAGTAGCCTGTAGCTCCAGAAGCTTTTTTTCCTTCCTGCTTGGAACGACTTCCCACAGGATTACGCTTGCACCCTTTTTTCTCAGGTAGGTGACTGTATTTGAAACCCTAACAACACTGTTTCCTTAGCTATTGAATTCTATTCAAGGCGTATGGTCTCGGTAAAGGCGCGTTTACATCCACCAACAACAGGGCGGAGAGGTGCCTAAGGCCTTCTGTCATATACAGGAAGGTCTCCGGGGGATCCCGATCGGATCAGGGGGGCAGATGCGTATGAGATTATGGAATCCATAAGATATACAACGAATCTGAGAAACAAGAGCTTCATCAAAGATATCCCTGCCATGATCAGGAAAGAGACGTATCCAAGTGAGTGCACATCAAACTGACCTATTACGCAATAAGACGGAGATGATGTATGTAAAATAAGCATTCAGTGGAGATTTGAATGATGGAATATGTGCGCCCTATAACATAAAAACGGGGAGTTAAGGGTTGATATCACTATCGGTCAATCCACTCAAATCATTTAAGGGGCCAGCACAAAAGTTCCTTAGAACTTTGAGAAATTGCCAAATATCCATTAACAGAAACTGCAAGGGTTCCATGGGCAAATAAAACCAAAAATACCCTTCTTGCAAGGAATGAAATCTGTAACCAAGATCATGATAGTGAACAGTCAATAAGAATTATTAACCAAATTTTTACCTTTTTTACACCAAGAATGCACTCATTAGTCTCCTGAAATCAACCAGTTTGTCCCCAAAATTTCCAAAATTCTTCCACTTTTTGCACATGAGCAGCAGTGATACCCAATATCATTGGGCAATTTTTAACCAAATTCTCAAAAAAAACTTACCCATAGGTAAGAATGGTGCTTTTTACTGGCATAAATAGGCATGCCTTAAATACAAAATTCCCTTTTATTATGACAGTGACATTAAAGCTTGAAGAAGTTGAAAAGATCTGGGAGCTACACCGCAAGGGCGCTTCGGCTCAAGAAATAGCCACAATCCTCAAACATGATCGCCATACAATTCAAAATGTTTTAGACAGTGGTGAGCCAAGGACCGCCGGATCAAGTGTATCAGTCAAGGAACTGGAAACAATGAAACAAAGCCGGGAACAGGTGAAGAATATGGCCCCAGACCTGGCAACTGCACTGAAGCAGGACCCTGAATTAGGGGCACACTTTGCCAGAAGAGGCATCCACCTGCTGACCAAGGAGGAATGGAGTTACATTTCACGAGTTGACGACCTCGATGTTCCTCCCGGTGCCAGCAGAGGCGAGAAGCTGGACATGATCACCAAAGTGATAAGGTTCATTACAAATGAATGGGGAGGGGGTGGAAACGGAGTATCTGCGGACGACCTCCAGTCCCTTACCCAGGGCACCATGGATCTCTGGGCTGAGATGGCCAAAAGAGGAATAGTGACGGAGCAGATAGATGCATTCCTTGGCACACTCATATACCTGGAGCAAGCCGGCCTTGATGAGCAGGGCTACAATAGCCTGGGGGCATTTATTGTCTCCTGCCGTGAACACGGCGTTGACCTTGCAGCCTTCCTCAGAAAATACAACATGAGTGAGGTGTCCAGGACGCTGGCAGATTACACTGCATTTCTAAAGTATAAGGAAAAACTGGAACACTCTGTTGATCAGCTGAGGAAAGAAGAACAGAGGCTCATAGGGGTGAATGGAAAGCATCGAACACTACAAAATCTGAACGACGATATTTGGAGCCTTTCAAGTGAAGTGGAAAGTCTCTGCAGCAAGAGAGACAGGCTTAAGGCAGAGGTGGACGAGCTTCATACGATCATAAAGGGCACACTGACCGTTGGGTACCTTCTTTCAAAAGTGAAGGAAAAGGAGGAAGAAGTCAATGGGCTTAATTCACAGATCACGAGCAAGGAGATTAACTTGAGGGACCTTGAAGCCAGGATCTCGAGCCTTAAGCCCCGATATGAGTATATGCGGGCAGGTGCTTTTGCCAATGATCTTGCGGTTGACATGTTTGCCAGGACTTTCAGAACAGGCAGTCAGGCACAACAGGGCATTCCGGAAACTATCAGGAAATATCAGGATATGAGGGACCAATCTCAGAGATATGCCGGGCAAGAGAAGCCCATACCGGTGATAAGATCGGCTGCTGCGACCCATAAGCCATTGCGCGTTAGAATGGCTGATGGGGATTTTCAGCCCGAATGAGCGTTGCCTGTATTCGTGAATTGTTGCCGGATGACTCTCCATGGACTCCGGAAACAATGACAACCCACTCACTAGCATATATGCCGGACACATGATGGGAGGATAAATCCAGATGGAATAGCAGAACGGCGACACACTATTTCTCTCCTCTTGCACCCATGGATTATTTAGTGCCCTGCAAGTAGTAGCTCCCCTGCACATCCCCGTAATATACCACCAGCATGGAACCTACTGCCGGATTGAGGGAATAATTCTCGTACTGTGGAATCACCGCTAAATTGTAAGTATCACCCGGTACCAGCAGAGTATTATTTGCTGAGAGCCAGAGAAACATATTTCCGTTGACTACAGCGGTGTCCTGGAAAATCCTGAAATAGACATGGGTAAGGTTACTGCCTCCTCCAACGTAAGACATCTCCACATCCATCTGGGTGATGTAGCCCGACGAATTGTAGGAAACTGGGGTCACCGATTCCACCGTGAAGTGGCCGGGTGACTTCTGCACACCTTCATGGAAACCCAATGCCATACTTCCCACCAGCGCAAGCAACACTAACAACACGGCCAGCCTCCTGATTTTTGGCATAATATTGAGGGTGTTGAAAATTGAAACCTTTTCCACCTTAACCGATGGGGTTCCAGGTTTCATGGAATCAAGCATGGGAAGCAGTGAGATAATCATCCAGTAGAATAAGTACTGGGGAAAAAGCCTATAATTGAAGAGAAATATGAGAATGGGAAAAACGAAGAGTGCGTGTTTCATTTCCTGGTATCTTACCACATACAGTGCAAGCAAAGCCAGAAGCATATCCATCATGATAAGGGCATAGTATATTTCTGGAATCTGGAATACCCCGGAGAATGACATCTGGGGTATCCCGAAGCCTATCCCAATGAGCGGTGCAATCCCATTTGCAACCATGGAGGAAAACCAGTATCCGGGGTTCTGAAGTATAAAGTAACCGTTAATGAGAAAAAATGATGCGGCGGCAGTCACCATCCAGGCTACTGTCTTAGCAGCACCGTATTCTCTGTATATGAAATAAAGGAGGAATGGTGCTGCAATGAATGGCACCTGTTTTACTGATAGTGAAAGCCCGAAAAGGATTCCTGAGGTTTTGTTTCTTGGCAGGGCCATATATGAGAGCATGAGGAGCGATGCCCAGAGTGCGTCAGTGTCCGCTGATGCACCCTGATATGTATAGAGCAGCAAACTGACAAAGGGGAGGATTGCATATGAGGATCTCAACCACTCCTTTCGTGACCATGCACGGTACCAAACAATAAAAACAGGGGCAAGAAGGGCAGGCAGCATAATAACGGAGGCCTTGA
>JAJZKS010000202.1 GCA_021850835.1 Thermoplasmata archaeon | reverse complement strand
ACCGGCACCGGGAAGACTGGTGCATTTCTGATTCCCATCATTCAGAAGCTTGAGAAGAAAGACAGAAACGCAGCATTGATTGTTGCACCCACCAGGGAACTTGCACTGCAGGTTTACGAGGTTGCAGCACAGATGGGCATGTCTTCTGGCATAAGATCAACCGTTGTTTACGGAAAGGTAAGCATTGAAAGGCAGATACAGAACATACACAGGGGAACAAACATCATAATTGGAACGCCTGGCAGGCTTATCGATCTAATGAAGAGAGGTGAACTTGACCTCTCGAGAGTTCGATTTGTTGTTCTTGACGAAGCCGACATTATGTTTGATCTTGGTTTTATTGAGGATGTTGAATACATCCTTTCCAAGACACCAGCAACAAGGCAGACAATGCTGCTCTCAGCAACAGTACAGGAAAGGATCCTCAAACTGGCAAAGAAGCATATGCATGAGCCCGAGTTTATCAAGGTCGGCGAGGAAAAAGTTCTGACAGTTAACACAATATCACACAGCTACGCATTCTCTGCTGATCATTCAAAGATTGCAACGCTGCTGGCTTACCTTAATGAATACAAGCCTCCGAAATCCATAATATTCTCCGAAACCAAGAGAGGCGCCGACTACATATACAGGATACTGGTGAAGCAGGGCTATTCCGCAATGGTTATGCATGGCGATCTGACACAGGCACAGAGGGAGCATTCCCTTGAACAGTTCCGCAAGAGTGCGCAGTTTCTGGTTGCCACCAATGTGGCTGCAAGGGGATTGGACATAGACGACGTATCGGATGTAATTAATTTTGATCTTCCCGGGGAGCCTGAGGTTTACGTGCACAGAGTTGGCAGATCTGCAAGAATGGGCAAGAATGGAACAGCCTTCAGCATCGTTTATGACGATGAGATGAACCTCATAAAGAATATAGAGAAAAACGTGAAGATCCACATGAGCAGGATAGAACTGGACCAGGAGCCTTTTGCCCACATCAGTGACAGCATTTCAATGGGCATGCGTGGTGGCCAGAGACCAAGAAGGAATATGGGTAGCAGACCCGGTTACAGCAATAACAGAAGAAGGCCCGGAAACCGAACCTATGGCGGCTCAAGGTCCTACTGATCTCGGAATAAAATATAATTCTGCCTCAGGAAAACCGGAATCTGTTCCTGAGCATTGTGTACTGGTCCATTATTTTATCCGGGAGTTCTGGCCCAAGTGAATCTAGGTACTCCCCTATTTCACTTATTTCCTTCTTCCATTCATCCCTGTCAATTTTGAACAGCAGTTTACTGTGATCATCCGGAAGGTCAATTCCATTCAGGTTGAAATCACTGTCTGGAATGTAGCCAATTTCCGTCTTGATGGCTCCAGCCCGGTTCTCCTGTCTGTTTATCATCCATTCAATCACCCTTAGATTCTCGCCATACCCAGGCCATATGAATGATCCCTTGCCGTCTCGTCTGAACCAGTTTACATAGAAGATTCCGGGAAGATGACTGGACCGATTTCCGATCTCAATCCAGTGCTGGAAATATTCAGAAATATTGTACCCGCAGAATGGCCTCATGGCCATCGGGTCTCTTCTGATTTCTCCAACTTTTCCTTCGGCTGCAGCCGTCTGCTCAACGCCCATGGTTGCTCCCAGGAACACTCCATGAACCCAGTCAAAAGCCTGATACACCAATGGAACGGTGTCTCCACGCCTTCCTCCAAATATTATACCTGTCACCGGTACGCCCTCGGGATTATTGACTTCAGTGGAAAGGTCCGGATAGTTTGTTAGAGGTGTTGTGAAACGGGAATTAGGATGAGCAGCCTTTGCCCCATGTCCTCTCATGAATTTTCTTCCCTGCCAGTCAATAATTTCACCGCCTGTGTCCGGCAGACCTTCCCACCAGGGCTCATTCTTATCCGTAAGAGCTACATTTGTGAAAATGGTGTCATGTGTTATGGACTTCATGGCATTGGGGTTAGTTCTACTGTTTGTTCCGGGTACAACTCCGAAAAATCCATTTTCTGGATTCATTGCGTACAGCCGCCCATCTTCACCAAGATGTATCCATGCAATATCATCTCCTATGAGGCGTGTCTTCCATCCATTCCTGGCATATTCAGCAGGTGGATTGATCATTGCCAGGTTTGTCTTTCCGCTTGCACTTGGGAATGCAGCAAGAAAATAGTATTTTCTACCTTCAGGATTCTGAACTTCGAGTATGAGCATGTGCTCAGCCATCCAGCCCTGTTGACGGGCTTCCACAGAAGCAATCCTGAGGGCATGGCATTTCTTGCTTAGCAATGCGTTGCCTCCATAGGCTGAATTTATGCTCACTACATGCGCATCGACACTTGGCCTTTCCCAAGGAAAATGTAGAATATAGCGGTTTTCAGGGTCAAGATCGCGGGAAGCATGGATGCTTCTTATGTAATCTCCCCGCTCTCTTATTTTCTGGAGAGCAACCTGCCCCATTCTGGTCATAATATACATATTCACGACTACGTACGGGCTGTCTGTGATTTCAATCCCAACCTCCGCGTATGGGGAATCTTCGGGACCCATTATGTAGGGAACCACGTACATGGTTCTGCCCCTCATTGAATTCTTCAGAAGTCTGTCAACAATCCTGTTGGACTCCTCTATGGACATATGATTGTTAAGTGGGCCTACCTGTTTGCTATCCTGTGATATAATAAATGTTGCCTTCTCCGTTCGGGCAACGTCCCGTGGATCGCTTCTGGAAAGGTAACACCCAGGGTATGTTTCCTGGTTGAGTTCTATCAACTCTTTGCTCGAAAGCATCTCTCTGATTATTGATTTGTATTCTTCTTCAGTACCATCGCAGAATACCACTTTCTCTGGTGTAACCAGATCCGCAACGCTCTCAACCCACTCTTCGACAGATTTCAGTTTTTCTTTTTCCATCACAACACACCCATGTGAATCGCGAAATTCCTGCAATATCGGCGAATATAAAGGAACCCACGACCATTCCAAATCTCAATTCTCTTTATTTTTTACAATATTTAAGCTCTTCCTTTTCTGTTAATGTCTGCTATCGGCATATGTCGATGAAATATCAAAATGATGCCTGCACCGCATGAAATGAGGCTGTAAATTGAACAAAAGGCCCTTAAATGTGCACAAAGTATTAATATAGTGGTTTAATTCGGGTGGCCTTTGCCATAAAGGTCAGGGAAAATGAAATATTCACGCTTGTTATGTTCCCGGGATAAGGGTCTGTGGGGTAGCCTGGTATCCTTCCAGCTTCGGGAGTTGGAAACTCCGGTCCAAATCCGGGCAGACCCACTGTTAACTATGTTATTTCTGTTTCATTAAGGCTTCTATGTGGAATATAAAGTGGATTCCTGCAACTTAACTTCTAAATTTAGAACAGGATAACAATTATATCCTGAGTTATATCGCCCCATCTCAAAAGCAGTATAATTCTCACATGGTGCCATCCATACAGGTTTCGCGCCAATTCGTGCATTTTTCCAGAAATTACGCCAGAATTGCGGTTTATTCTAACTTTTGTTTTGAAAATTTTCAAATGCTTCCGAGAAAAAGTACTGTCCTGTATACCATTTCCACGCTTCCGTTGGTTTCATAGCGATGGAATATGCTTGAAAAATCATCAACCAACTTCCAGTAAGACGGGTCATTCTGGGTGATGGCATACGAAGCAGACCGATAACGCCCCATAACTGCATCCAGCGTAAGTTTCTGGACATTGGGGAACTTGAACGTCTGAAAATTTTCCTTGAAAAGCATTCCAAGGTCTTTCCAGTCAAGCACTGTGCTCCCTGTGGAATGATATTTGCTGCTATATTTGCGGACAACGGATTCATACTCCCAGGTGAAGGTTCCAGGATCCATCACCCTGTCATTCCAGATGAGTGCAACCCACTTCCTGCCTCGAAGAATTCTGGAAAACTCCTGCATTGCAGGTTTGGCATCCATCCAGTGGAACGACTGTCCGCAAACAACAAGGTCCACGGAAGCGTCTGGAAGCCCTGAGGACTCGCCTGTCCCCTCAATGAAG